>NZ_VATT01000033.1:0-50963 GCF_005781225.1 Escherichia sp. E4736
ATCTCTTATCTGGAGATACAGCTACTGTCCGGTGTTTCTGGGGGCTACATCAGTGCTGTTTACAGGAGCGACACTCTCCCGTAGACAATGGTATTCATCTGCAATCTGATCACGCTTTCTACGTGCAACACGAAGATTACTTGTGTGTAGACTTCTGACAAACGTCCTTTTTCCTTCAAAAAAGGGCTGCATATACACAGGCAGCGTGATCCGTAAATAGTAGTTACCGTAAGAATCACAGATTAAGTATTGATTGGGCTTGTATCTCATAAACTCCCCGGCTAAAGTGTCGGAGCGTTTGTAATGTGAAAATTGATTGTAACGCATAGAAAATGATAATTTTTCTATCAGATTCAATCAATTAGTAATGGTCGTAGGTGATGGCATTAACACGAGATTAATCGAGTGTTTTACTCCTATTATCGGCACCATTTCAAACTCTTCCCAAGTCTATCTAAGTCAATTGACCCCGCACATACTACAGTTCACTGCCCGTTCCTTATCTTCCATTATCAACCGTATTTTCTTTAATGCGTTATCTGGTTACACAGGTAGTCCGCTGGTTGTTTTGGGGGCGAGATTGTTGATTATTACAGGTGTTCGAACCGGAGAGTGGAGAGCGGCGCTCTGGAGCGAATTCAACCTCGATAAAGCGATATGGGAGATCCCTGCGCAACGGATGAAAATGAGGCGACCACATATTGTTCCGCTTTCAATTCAGGCAATTACAATACTCAAAACGCTTCAGATAATGACAGGAAATTATCCTCTAGTGTTTCCTGGTCGTAAGGATCCAAATAAGTGCATGAGTAAAGCGCCGGTGAAATAGCATGGAGCTACTGCCTGTAACTCCCGGAGCGGATACCGGGTTTTATGGTTGATACAATTCATATATCACAACTGACAGGATCATCACGTTCAATACGACGCTGATTGCGAAGTAGGTTCTGAATGGCTGTTTCTGTGTTTTATGTCGAAAGACCTGTTGACCAATAATTGCACCAACCCAACCTCCGACAAAGCCAAACACCAGCAGAGTTGCTTCTGGCACTCTGCGCCAGCCTCTACGTGCAGCCAGCTTATCAGTACCATAAATTACCAGGGTGAGCAGGTTTACGCATGTAACCCACGCAGCAAACGGCTCCGCCAGTAACACACTGCTGGCAGCCGTTAAAAGGAGGAGCAAATAGCAAAAACGATTCAGATTCATGGCGTATTTTAGTCATACCAGGCATGCGCTTGCTATCATTTTTGTATATCTCCCTAAACGGAATGGACTCAATTTTGGGGATTATGATGTTGTGTAAGTATCCCCATAATCGTGGCTAGTTTTTGTTGACCACTTCAATCCCTTGTATAACAGTTTCGATACGCTCTTTTATTTCCTCAAGTTGTTGCTGACGACCTTCAGGTGTTAATGTCTGATCTTCGTTAACATCCAAAACCCATCGACGAGGAAGCAATGCGCCAAAAACAATATCCATTAGCATTCCAGCGCAATTACCCGTATTTTTAACAGCAATACGCCCTTGAGCTTGCTGAATATCCAGCCATTCGATTAACAGTTCTCTTGAGCGAAGCGTTTTAGTGGCATATAAATAGTCTGAAAGCTCTGGAAAGAGAATTGATTCACGTGTCATTAATTTTAAGAGTGCTTCTCTCTCTTTAGCTTCTTCTTGACTTATATCTAATCGGAATATACGAAACAGAGTTTCATTAATGGGGAGCATCTCGTTTTCCGGTCTTGGGAGATCGAGGAACAGGGCTTTATATTCTTTAATTACTTCAGAAAAAATTTCCTTCTTATTACTGAATACCTCATAAATTGTTCTTTTTGATACTTTTGCCCGACGAGCAATTTCTGTGGTTGAGGTTTGGGCAAAACCAAGCTCAATGAAGGCACTATACGCGCCAATAACTATCGCTTTCTTACGCTCATCAAGCCCCGCACTTTTAGGTCTTCCCCGTCGCACCGGCGTCCTCACTTCGCTCTTGTTCATCAAAATATTTACTCCTGCATTCATTTTTGGTACTTGACCAGTACCAAAAATGGTATCACTATACCAACAACATAAGCAATGATCATAACATGGTGTATGAAAACAACCAGGTAACATCACTTCATAAAATACAGGTCCTTATTTATGAGTCGATTAAATAATAGTATCTGCCCCATTCGTGATCCCCAGGTTATACGTGTTCTGGAACGCATGAATAATGAACGCAAACATCCCCCGCCGGAACTGTTTCGCGAAGCTCCGGCACTTGATCCTGAAAGATTTTCCAGTTATGGCTTTTCCATAGCCCCAGAACAGGGGGAACTTATCTACTTACTGTGCCGGGCAATGAAAGCCACTCGCGTTGTGGACTTTGCAACTTCTGTAGGTATGTCAGCGCTCTATTTTGCTGCTGCGATGAAAGATAATGGTGGCGGACTGGTGATTGGTTCTGAAATGGTACGGGAAAAAGCTGAAGTCGCGTCTCGAAATCTGGCAGAGGCAGGTCTTACGTCTTTTGTTGATATTTGTGTCGGTGATGCGAGAGAAACGCTGAAAGATCTCGGTGGTCCTGTCGATTTTATTCTTATTGATGGTTTCCCTCTTGCGGATGGCCCAAGCCTCGCTCGTAAGGTTACTGAGATCGTTGCGCCACAGTTACGAGTAGGAGGATATATATTAAATGATAACGCAGAACCGGATTTTTTATCTTATGTTCGTGATCCGCAGAATGGTTTTATTTCTATAACATTGCCGATAAAACGAGGTACAGAGTTAGCACTGAAGATAAGTTAAATACAAGCACGAATGATAAAGTTGAAAAAATATAGTCCTGGTATCATGCTGATATTCATTTAATTTTTATCAAAAGTAAAGAGGGCATTTATGCCGACGCGCAGAGAGTTTTTAATTAAAAGTATTGCGGGTGCTTTAGTTGTTTCAATGCCTCGCATTGTATTCGCAAACACAAACAACAAGGCAATAAAGGCTACAGCTATTACACAAGTTTTTGGTGACGGAGTTCGACTTATTGCGATAGCTGTAGAATTTGAAAAGCCTATAAATAAGGAAGAACTTTCGTCAACAGAGTTTAGCGTAAAAAATTATCATATCAATAAAGTGTTTATCAGTCAGTCAACAGCTTTGGTTGAGGCAAAATCAGGTAAGTACGCGATTCTTGAACTGGACCACAGCAAACCACAAAATGAATGGCAAGAAACTATAACGGACCCAACAATACAAAAAGCAGTTCCCAAACAAGGGCAAGGTAAACCCTCCTGGGTTGCAGGAGAAAAACTAAACCAAACTATTAGATATAAAGATGCATCTGCAACTGTGATTACACAAAATACCACGCTGGAAACTAACGCCGTTTCAAATCTGGTGGTCGATAGTTTTAGACAAGGTAAATATAAAGACAATGAAAGTGGAAAAATACTAGAATATAATTTCTTTATTCCTGAAGAACAAAATAAAGTATTGCCATTGGTTCTTTTTATGCATGATGCAGGGGCTACCAGTGCACAAATAACAACGACTCTGTTTCAGGGGCTAGGCGCAGTAATTTGGGCAGAACCGGAAGAACAACTGAAACGTCCCTGCTATGTTTTAGCTCCTCAGTATAATGAAATCATTGCTGATGATGACTGGCGTACATCTACGTTGCTTGATACAACAATAAATCTTGTTCAGTCTTTGATGAAAGAATATAAAATAGATCCTGAACGTATTTATGTTACTGGTCAGTCAGGGGGATGTATGCTGGCCATCGCAATGAATATCAAATATCCTGACTTTTTCACAGCGAGTTACCTGGTTGCAGGAAAATGGGATGCGGAACAGGTTGCTCCAATAGCTAAAAACAAATTGTGGTTTATGGCCTCAGAAGATGATGCAGGGGCTTTTCCCAGCTTCAACGCGATTACTGAACGTCTTGAGCAGTTTGGGGGAAAAGTTTCTCGTGCAGCATGGAATGGTCAATGGGACCCTGAACAATATCGATTTGCTGCCGACACATTGTTTGAAGAACAAAGTAATATCCGTTATACCATTTTTATAAAAGACAGTGTATTTGATGAATACTCTTCGCGAGAAGGTGCCAGCGGGCATCGTAACACATGGCGTATTGCTTACAGCATAGAACCAGTTCGTGAATGGTTATTTAACCAACGCAAACAATAAAGTGTAGGCCAGACTGTCATCAGGTATCGTGTTGGCAGTCATTTTTACCGAGAGACAGAATGAAGGCGTTATTATTTGTAATTCTATTTTTTTCTGCATCTGTATATGCAGATACTCCACCAAAAATGAATTTTGATGAAATAATCACGCGCTCTGCTCAGGGAGATGCAGAAGCGCAAGCCAGATTGGGGGAAGCATACCTGAATGGAAACTACAATCAAACGGTGAATTATACTGAGTCTTTTAAATGGTTGACGAAATCAGCAGCCAGCGGAAACCCCCGCGCGAAACTGGATTTAGGGATTTTATATCTTAATGGATATGGCGTACCGTTTGATTATGCAAAAGCCTTAAGCCTTTTTGAGCAAGCTGACCAGGCGGGAGAAATGAAAGCTGCACGTTATCTTGGGATTATTTATGAAAGAGGATTAGGCGTTCCTCAGGATTATAATAAAGCGGCGAAATATTATAAGAAAGGCGATAAAAATAATGATATTATGGCGCAGTATCGTCTGGCTAAACTTTATGAACAAGGTTATGGCGTAAAACGCGATTATCAAAAAGCGATAAACCTTTATCTTAAACATATCAGCAGAATGGATCATATCACTGCTCCCAGTTTTGTGGCTTTAGGTGATATTTATTCTTTGGGATTGGGCGTAGAGAAAAATCCACAACTGGCTAAAAAATGGTATCAAAAAGCGGTTGATGCGGCTCATACACAGCATCAGCAGGTAGCAAGCCATTAATGAGTAAGAAGATACGTTTGCAGGAAAGTTAATGCTGGCGCACTGAATACACCAGCGTTAATCAGGCATGATTATGCAGCCAGCCAGGTGTCGTTGAACCTTCAAACTCAGAGTTAACACTTTTTCTTGCGCCTCTGAACAGCCTTAAAGCGGGGATTAGATTTGCAAATGACATATAGCCGTCCTTTTCGCTTCACAATCTGACAGTCTGGATATGTGGGATTCCCGCAGCTAACTGAACGTGCCGGAAGTGAGAGATGTTGTTGGTTATCGTTGGTGACGGCACTATTCAGTAGCCGAACTGCTGATTTATGTCACTACCCGCTGATTGGTATGAACGCATTGAGAATGTGGGTGAGCCTTGCTTTACCGGCTGATTATTTATCACGCAGCCAAAGTAACAATTTGGTGAACCAACATGCGCATTGGGTAACTAAAATGCTGACTCAATGCGCAATCTCTTTTAGTGCGGCACAAATACGGTTTCTTTAAACTTCCCTTCGAAACCGTACGAATATCCTTCCCCACTGACATAACTCTTACAAAGTAGGTGGAGGATACATATTTTAAATATCACCTAAGGGAATTGTTTTTAGATGTAATTAATAGTAATGGAGGAATAAATAAGCATATTCTACAACTGCAACCAAAACAACAATATTAATCAGCTTATTACTGATTTCTTGTATCTTATTCTCTTTCATTGGTATTTCCTCGCTTTAAAAAAGAGCGCACCTCATAAGCGCCTCTTATATAGATAACGAGTTTGGTCAACCAATTTTTTGAACTGTATCACAAATTTGGAAAGATGTATTACATCAATTATTACTAATCGCACACAAGTGATCCATAGTCTACGCTGAGATTGGCCCTGAGGATTACGCTGCTCTCCTTGTATGATCCCCGCATAATTGTGCTATTCACACATTAGAAATGTACCGTGTTTACAATCTGCTGAGACTGCATTTTCGTCGTAAGGACAAGCCATGGAACCGATGCCCATGATAAACAGTCCATGGCACATCATTTACTATTTACTTATAGATTTCAGCAACTCCGTGCAGTTTGTTATTCCCCGTGGTAGACAGGATTTTGAACGACGTTGCTCCTTGCTCATCAGCCTTACGAGAAAGCGCATTCGATAACTCATCAAGCGTCAAGGCATTGCTGGCTGAGATTACACCAATCTTTTCTTTGCCATCTGTATGATTAATTTCTTGCGCTGCAAATGCAACATTCACCGAAATAAAGCCCATGACTAATGTAGTAACAAGTAGTGTTTTCATAACTAATACCTAATCTAAGTTATATGTTTGAAAATGAATTAATATAGGAGAGAACGTCTCTTTCCTGATAATTGTACAGATTAAAGCTGTCATAATACTGACCGCTATATGATAAAATTGTCATATTTTAAAATTAGTTAACCTTGGTGTGCAGATTCAGGTCATTAATAATACATTCAGGTTCTTCACGCAGAGGCATATTGTCTATATCGAAAACCCCATCGTTTTTTTGAGGATTATCACTCTGCAGGTTTGCAAACAGAGGGGGCAGATCCTGCTGCGCTTCTCCTCGTTCTGCGACCAGTTCGAATGTTTTATTTTTAGCGGCGTCGTTGCTCAGGGTACTGACCAGAGCCACGGGCTGATGACCCATTGCAATAGCGGTATTTACTACATGAATACCGATGCATCCTGTTGCTCCTGCAACGAGTATTTTCATAGTAAACCTCATGATAATTAATCTTTATTTTCGATACATACAGATTATCAATTATCATAATTGTCAGTAATGTGGCTAAAATAATTGTATCTATGAACGCCCTTCATGAGTGCGCTTTGAAAAGTGTGGATAAGGATATGATTGCAGTGCGGATTGGACCAGAGATGCGGATGGCCGTGGTGGGGGCACCGGAGTATTTTGCCGCTAACGCCTTACCTGAAACGCCTCACGAGCTACAAAATCATCGCTGCATCAATATGCGTTTGCCAACCGCCGGTGGGCTTTACCACTGGGAGTTCGAGCGAGAAGGGAAACCACTTCGCGTCAAGGTTGAGGGGCAACTGACGTGTAGCCCATTGCCAGTAAGAATTGATGCCGCGTTATCAGGGTTTGGGATCGCTTTCTCTGAAGATATGGTTCAGAAGTATATAAAGTCAGGCAAGCTTATTCAGGTGTTGCAGGAGGGGGGCCAACTTTTCCCGGATATTACCTTTACTACCCCAGCCACAAGCAGCATCCGCCAGCTTTTGCGCTGTTGATCGTATCCAGAGTAACGGGGCCACATTTTGTTGTGGACCCGTTTTGGCATTAACGGCCTACGCGTGCCTGGTGCTCAGGCGAGTAACGTTCACCGACGATTTTAATTGTTTCCAGTGCCTCGGTTATCTGCTGCGTATCATTGCGCGAAAGAACAATGTCGACAGCACCCAGGTTTTCTTCCAGCCGGTGCAGTTTAGTGGTGCCAGGGATGGGTACAATCCATGGCTTTTGTGCTAACAGCCATGCCAGTGCGATTTGTGCAGATGTTACCCCTTTCTCCGCGGCCAGTTCACCTAACAAGGTGACCAGTTTTTCATTGGCTTCAATAGCTTGTGCCGCGAAACGCGGTACGGTGCTACGATAATCATCCTTGCCGAAAGTGGTTCCTGGCTTAATCGACCCCGTCAGGAAACCTTTACCTAGTGGGCTGAAGGGTACAAAACCAATCCCCAGTTCCTCCAGCAACGGCAGAATTTCCTGTTCAGGCTCACGCCACCACATGGAATATTCGCTTTGCAGGGCGGTGACAGGTTGTACCGCATGTGCACGACGAATGGTTTGTGCTCCCGCTTCAGACAGGCCGAAATGTTTGACCTTACCTTCTGCAATTAGGTCTTTCACCGTTCCTGCAACATCTTCAATAGGAACATCCGGATCAACACGGTGTTGATACAGAAGGTCAATGACATCAGTCTTAAGACGGCGTAATGAGCCTTCAACGGCTTCACGGATATGCTCTGGGCGGCTGTTTAAAATCTGCTGCTTATTATCATCGCCGAAGGTAAAACCGAATTTAGTGGCAATCACCACACGGTCACGAAACGGTTTTAAGGCTTCGCCGACCACTTCTTCATTCAGATACGGACCATACACTTCGGCGGTATCGAAGAAGGTGACGCCACGTTCAACCGCAGCACGAATAAGTTCGATAGCCTGACGGGTATCGGTCGCCGGGCCGTAGCCGTGGCTTAAGCCCATGCAACCGAGCCCAAGGGCGGAGACTTCGAGTCCGGATTTACCCAGATAACGTTTTTGCATTGAATGAATACCTCTTTTATCGCGGCTTAAACATCAAGTTTGCGGCCAGTCAGCCATTCCACCATTGCGGGATCGCGGTGAGAGAAGAACGCGCTGGTTGTGGTATCCAGGGCGGTAATTTGCAGCATATCTTCAGGGCTGAGTTCAAAATCGAGAATGTTGATGTTCTCTTCCATGCGTTCTTTTCGCACTGATTTTGCCAGTGAAACAATGCCTCGTTGGTAGATCCAGCGCAGAACAACCTGGCCCACGCTTTTGCCATACTTCGCGCCAATTGCCGTCAATACCGGATGCTGGAACAGACCATTTTTCCCTTCCGCAAACGGTGCCCAGGCTTCTGGCTGAATGCCACGACTTTGCATCCACGGAACGGCCTGTAATTGCTGGTTGAAGGGGTTAACTTCAATCTGGTTTACCGCCGGAACGACTTTATTAAAGGCGATAAGGTCAGCCAGTCGGTCAGGATGGAAGTTACTGACGCCAATAGCGCGGATCTTGCCTGCCTGTTGCAGTTCTTCCATGGCGCGCCAGGCACCGTGGACATCACCGTATGGCTGGTGAATCAAATACAGGTCAACATAATCAAGTTGCAACCGATTCAGAGAGCGTTCGAACTGGGCTTTGGCTCCTTCATAACTGGTATCCTGCAACCAGAGTTTGGTGGTGACAAAGAGTTCGTTACGGGCGATACCGCTTTGTTTCAGTGCGTTCCCGACCTGGGTTTCATTTTGATAGGAGGCGGCGGTGTCAATCAGTCGATAACCGGTGTTAATAGCGTCAATGACCGCTCTTTCGCATTCGGCGGCATCGGTCATCTGAAATACACCAAAGCCCAGCAGGGGCATTTCAATACCGTTGTTCAGTTTTACTTTTTGCATGGTGTTATCCTTCCGTTATCGTTCATGAGAAGCATAACGTAAAGGGAAGAGCTCGATTAGACGGCAGGATCTGTCAGGGGTTATGAACGAAATTCATAAATCTGTTTGAGTGTTGAGATGAGTCGTGCAAGTTCGATATCCCCGGAATTTACAGTCTGATGAAGGAAAATGAATATCCATAAAAAATATATTGGTTTATCCTGGCGTATATACCTACTTCGACGTATTGCCAATCGTGATAAATTAAAGGCAGGTCATTATTATTCACTCTGAATAATGAATTATTCACTGTCCGCAGACTAGGAAATATAACTTAGATATCTATTTAATGACTTGCACAAAAAGCTAAATTTTCACCCATAAATAAAAATATAATCCCGCGCCCAACCACCTGATGAGTGGCTACAGGCACTGGATATATTAGGTGGCGGTGTACTTTCTTACATAAAGGTATTTCCTTTTCTGCGGAAAAGGAAACCGGGAAATCCCCGGTTTTTCTGACAAGCGGACGCCATTATTTGTGTCTGCCTATGTTCGTTAATTCGTTCATCAGGAAATTATCTCAATGTCACGTTATAAAACAGGTCATAAACAACCACGATTTCGTTATTCAGTTCTGGCCCGCTGCGTGGCGTGGGCAAATATCTCTGTTCAAGTTCTTTTTCCACTCGCAGTCACCTTTACGCCGGTAATGGCGGCACGTGCGCAGAATGCGGTTCAGCCACGGTTGAGCATGGAAAATACCACGGTAACTGCTGATAATAATGTGGAGAAAAATGTCGCGTCGTTTGCCGCAAATGCCGGGACATTTTTGAGTAGTCAGCCAGATAGCGATGCGACACGTAATTTTATTACCGGGATGGCCACCACTAAAGCTACCCAGGAAATCCAGGAGTGGCTCGGGAAATATGGTACAGCGCGCGTTAAACTGAATGTCGATAAAGATTTCTCGCTGAAGGATTCTTCGCTGGAAATGCTTTATCCGATTTATGATACACCGACAAATATGTTGTTCACTCAAGGAGCAATACATCGTACAGACGATCGTACTCAGTCAAATATTGGTTTTGGCTGGCGTCATTTTTCAGGAAATGACTGGATGGCGGGGGTGAACACCTTTATCGACCATGATTTATCCCGTAGTCATACCCGCATTGGTGTTGGTGCGGAATACTGGCGCGATTATCTGAAACTGAGCGCCAATGGTTATATCCGCGCTTCTGGCTGGAAAAAATCGCCGGATATTGAGGATTATCAGGAACGCCCGGCGAATGGTTGGGATATCCGCGCAGAGGGCTATTTACCTGCCTGGCCGCAGCTTGGCGCAAGCCTGATGTATGAACAGTATTATGGCGATGAAGTCGGGCTGTTTGGTAAAGATAAGCGCCAGAAAGACCCGCATGCTATTTCTGCCGAGGTGACCTATACGCCAGTGCCTCTTCTGACACTGAGCGCCGGGCATAAGCAGGGCAAGAGCGGTGAGAATGACACTCGCTTTGGCCTGGAAGTTAACTACCGAATTGGCGAACCTTTGGCGAAACAACTCGATACGGATAGCATTCGCGAGCGTCGGGTACTGGCAGGCAGCCGCTATGACCTGGTTGAGCGTAATAACAATATCGTTCTTGAGTATCGCAAATCTGAAGTGATCCGTATTGCTCTGCCTGAGCGCATTGAAGGTAAGGGCGGGCAGACGGTTTCCTTGGGGCTTGTGGTGAGCAAAGCAACTCACGGTCTGAAAAATGTTCAATGGGAAGCGCCATCTTTGCTGGCCGCAGGCGGAAAAATTACCGGGCAGGGTAATCAGTGGCAAGTGACGCTCCCGGCTTATCAGGCAGGCAAAAACAATTATTATGCGATTTCTGCGGTTGCCTACGATAACAAAGGCAATGCCTCAAAACGCGTGCAGACAGAGGTGGTCATTACCGGAGCAGGTATGAGTGCCGAGCGCACGGCGTTAACGCTTGACGGTCAGAGCCGTATCCAAATGCTTGCTAACGGTAGTGAGCAAAAGCCACTGGTGCTTTCTCTGCGCGATGCAGAGGGGCAGCCAGTCACGGGTATGAAAGATCAGATCAAGTCTGAGCTGACGTTCAAGCCAGCTGGAAATATTGTGACTCGTACCCTGAAGGCCACTAAATCACAGGCACAGCCAACACTGAGTGAGTTCACCGAAACTGAAGCTGGGGTGTACCAGTCTGTCTTTACTACCGGAACGCAATCAGGTGAGGCAACGATTACGGTTAGCGTTGATGGCATGAGCAAAACCGTCACTGCAGAATTGCGCGCCACGATGATGGATGTGTCGAAGTCTACTCTGAGCGTGAATGAATCTTCAGGAGACGTGGTTGCCGATGGTCAGCAATCCCACACGCTGATGCTGACTGCGGTGGATACTGATGGCAACCCGGTGACGGGAGAGGCCAGCCGCTTGCGATTTGTTCCGCAGGATAGCAGTGGTGTCACCATTGGCGCCGTTTCGGAGATAAAACCAGGCGTTTACAGCGCTACGGTTTCTTCGACCCGTGCCGGAAACGTTGTTGTGCGTGCCTTTAGCGAGCAGTATCAGTTGGGCTCATTGCAACAAACGCTGAAGTTTGTCGCCGGGCCGCTTGATGCAGCACATTCGACTATCACCCTGAATCCAGAAAAACCGGTGGTTGGCGGTACGCTTACGGCAATCTGGGCGGCAAAAGATGCCAATGGCAACTCTGTAACTGGCCTCAATCCGGATGCACCGTCATTATCGGGCGCAGCCGCTACGGGTTCTAAGGCATCAGGCTGGACGGATAATGGCGACGGGACTTGGACCGCGCAGATTTCTCTCGGCACTACGGCGGGTGAATTAGTGGTTATGCCGAAGCTCAATGGACAGGACGCGGCAGCTAGTGCGGCTAAAGTGACCGTGGTGGCTGATGCGTTATCTTCAGGCCAGTCGACAGTCTCTGTGGCAAAAGATCACGTAAAAGCAGGAGAAAGCACAACCGTGACGCTTATTGCAAAAGATGCGCATGGCAACGCTATCAGCGGCCTTTCCCTGTCGGCAACCCTGACAGGTGTTGCATCTGCAGGGGCGACGGTATCCAACTGGACCGAGCAAGGCGATGGTTCCTATGTCGCTACGCTGACCGCAGGCGGAAAGACTGGTGAGCTTCTTGTCATGCCGCTATTCAACGGCCAGCCAGCAGCCACCGATGCTGCGCGGTTGACTGTCGTCGCCGGGGATATGTCATCAGCGAACTCTACGCTTGTTGCGGATAATGATGCTCCGACCGTCAAAGCGACGACGGAACTCACCTTCACCGCGAAGGATGCGTACGGGAACCTTGTCACCGGGCTGAAGCCAGATGCACCGCAGTTTAGTGGTGCCGCCAGCACGGGGTCAGTGAGACCTTCAACAGGAGACTGGACAGAAACAAGTAATGGGGTCTATGTGGCGACCTTAACTCTGGGCTCTGCCGCGGGTCAGTTGTCTGTGATGCCGCGAGTGAACGGCCAAAATGCCGTTGCTCAGCCACTGGTGCTGAATGTTGCAGGTGACGCATCTAAGGCAGTGATCAGTGATATGACGGTGAAGGTTGATAACCAAGTGGCTAATGGACAGTCGACTAACCAGGTAACCCTGACCGTTGTGGACAACTATGGCAACCCGTTGCAGGGACAAAATGTGACGCTGACTCTGCCGGAAGGAGTGACCAGCAAGACGGGGAATACGGTAACAACCGATGCGGCAGGTAAAGCCGACATTGAGCTGATGTCAACGGTTGCCGGGGAACACAGCATCGCGGCTTCGGTGAATGGTGCTAAGAAGACGGTTACGGTGAAATTCAAGGCGGATTTCAGTACCGGTCAGGCGACCCTGGAGGTTGACACCGCCGCGGAAAAAGTGGCAAACGACAAAGATGCCTTTACGCTGACGGCAACGGTTAAGGATCAATACGGCAACATTCTTCCTGGCGCTGTGGTCGTCTTTAATCTGCCTCGGGGCGTCAAACCGCTTGCAGACGGTAATATCATGGTGAACGCCGACAAGGAGGGTAAAGCGGTACTGAAAGTGGTTTCCGTGACTGCCGGAACCTATGAGATCACGGCGTCGGCAGGAAATGACCAGCCTTCGGATGCGCAGACTATAACGTTTGTGGCCGATAAGGCGACCGCAACCGTCTCCGGTATTGAGGTGATTGGCAACTATGCACTGGCGGACGGCAATGCCAAACAGACGTATAAAGTTACGGTGACTGATGCCAATAACAATCTGTTGAAAGATAGCGAGGTGACGCTGACTGCCAGCCCGGCAAATTTAGCTCTGGATCCTAACGGGACGGCGAAAACTAATGAGCAAGGGCAGGCTATTTTCACCGCCACGACCACTGTCGCAGCGAAATATACACTCACGGCGAAAGTGAGTCAGGCCGACGGTCAGGTATCGACGAAAACTGCCGAATCTAAATTCGTCGCGGATGATAAAAACGCGGTACTCGCCGCATCATCTAATGTAGATTCTCTGGTGGCGGATGGGGTACAGACCGCAACAATGACGGTTACCCTGTTCTCGGCAAAAAACCCCGTAGGAGGAACTATGTGGGTCGACATTGAGGCTCCGGAAGGGGTGACAGAGGCGGATTATGAGTTCTCGCCGTCGAAGGCCGACCATTTCTCGAGCGGGAAAATTACGCGTACATTTAGTACCAAGAAGCCGGGTCTCTATACGTTCACATTCAACGCACTGACGTATGGCGGGTACGAAATGAAGCCTGTGAAGGTGACAATTAACGCCGTGGCTGCAAATACTGAAAAGGGCGAGGAGGAGATGCCATAATTTGAATAGTATGAACGTTACGATCTAATAAAAAATAATGGTGTTGACATGTTCAACGCCATTATTCACTGAATACCTGGCCTGATACTGATTAAACAGTAGCAGGCCAGGATAAAACTCAATAAGACATAGCGACAAACTAAACCGGACGAACGGGGATAAAAATTTCGCAAACAACATCATTGCCATCCTTTTCTACGAAATCTTCATTGTAATAAAATCGCTCAATATCGCTGCCGTTCACTCTGGCTAACCCCCTGGCAGGCAACTCTATCAGATAGATGTTCCGAACCCAGTCAGAGTAATGTTCCCAATTTCCTTCATAACGGAAAGAGGCATAAAGTCCTCGGGTCGTTGTCCACTCTTTCGGCATGTCAGCATATTCACATACCGTACCAGCAAAGGTTTCAACTGTGAGTAAATCGACCGACTTTGTTGATGGTTTAAACGTTGAGACGAAATAGATATCCGTCTTAAAATCCTTCATACACCTGGCTAAATGATGACGTCGCAATTTGACTTCTTCATCCGGTGATTTATTCGATATTTCAGTATCATACTTAAATGAATTGCCAAAAATACGTGTTTCAGGGAAATGAATTAATGTGCAATCAGTTTTTGTATGTTGGCGTGCTAAAAATGGAGGGAAGATATTTTCCAGATCCCAATAATCACGGAGCCGGTATTCTCGGGGAGAGCATCCGAACAACTTTTTAAATTCGCGACTGAATGACTGCTGTGAATCAAAATGCAAAGATAGTGCAATATCAAGCATAGATTTCGCTGTGAGTCGGACAAGAATAGCTGCCCGGCAAAGTCTTCGTTTGCGAATGTATTCTCCCAGCGGCACATGCATGAAGTTTCTGAACAGGAGCTGGATATTGCGTCTACTGTAGCCAGATTTCTGTGCGATATCTTCGATTGAGATAGGGTTACCGAGATTGCACTCAATCCACTCCAGGAGTTGCTGCAAAATCTTCTGCCTGATCATAACATTCTCCATTTACCCTTCGCCATTTCGTACATTTTTCGTATGACAAAGGCTATTAGTGTATCAAAAACAGAAAGGTCCGAGGCCAGGCGACTGACAGTATCTCAGATTGTTGGCTAATGCTTGTTGTGTATGCCGGAACTTATCCCGCCTACAAAATAGCGCAAATTCAATAAATTGCGATTCTCTGGTAGGCATGATAATCATAGCGCATCAGGCAATTTTGTGCTTGTCATCAATCTCATCGTGTCTGCTTCATTTTTCCCATAATAGAGAGATTACAGTCCCCTATTATTAATGAAATTTTTACATAAGTGATATCAAAATCCACATACTAATCTGCGGTCATGTTTTAACGTAGACTAATGATTCATATGTAATGGAGGGACTGCTAGTGGAATTTTCCGTATTAAGCAACAATCTGAAAATGCCGATGATGGGATTTGGTGTTTTTCAGGTTACCGATAAAGAAGTGTGTAAACAATCAGTGTTGAATGCTATCCGAACCGGTTATCGGCTAATCGACACTGCAGCGGTATATGGTAATGAAGACGCCGTCGGCGAGGCTATTCGTGAAGCCATTTCGGAAGGTTTCTGTACCCGCGAGGAGTTATTTATTACTTCTAAATTGTGGGTGCAGGACATGGTTGATCAGGATACGGCAAAAGCAGGTATTGAAGCGTCATTAAAAAAATCGGGACTTGAATACTTTGATCTCTATTTATTGCACCAGGCAATGCGCGATTATTTCAGTGCATGGCGTGCACTGGAAGAGGCTTATGAAGAGGGCAAACTGAAAGCGATTGGGGTTTCCAATTTCTATCCTCATGTTCTGGCCAATTTTTGTGAAACAGTCAGAATTAAGCCAATGGTCAACCAGGTTGAGTTGCATCCCTATTTTGCTCAACCAGAAGCGCTGGCAACCATGAAATACTACAACGTGCAGCCTGAAGCATGGGCACCATTAGGCGGTGGAAGACATAAACCATTTGAAAACAGCCTGCTTCAGGGTATTGCAAATGCTCACCAAAAATCGATTTCTCAGGTAATTCTACGCTGGAATATTCAACGGGGAGTGGTTGTTATTCCAAAATCGACTCATCAGCATCGTATTGAAGAGAACTTCGCTATCTGGGATTTTTCACTGACAGAGAAAGAAATGGCGCAAATAAGCTCACTTGATCTGGGGTATGTTGGCGAATCCGTAAAACATTTTAATCCTGAGTTTGTTCGTGGCTGTCTTGGCGTAAAAATACATAACTAATTAGAGTTTTCAGATACTACCTGACCCGCACTCTGAAAATATGACCTATAGCAGATGTTATTATATATTTTCCGAAGGCGGGCTCTCTTTATGAAAATAAAAAATACACACTGAATCGCTTCAGTAAGATAAAATTACAGTTATTAATGCTTGTGTAATTATTGTTAATAATTTCATTTATACTCATTTGGTGGACTGTTTTAACAGATACCAAATGAGTATCTCTAAATGGGTGTTTAAGATAAATTCGATTGGATTCATGACGTTATTATATCGAATGCATGATTCCATGTTGTTAGTGGCGATCATTATAAAAATGTGAGCGACGCCGAAAGAAATAAAATTAGCTATTGCATCCAGGTATCCAATGATGGATTATTGATTTGTCATACAAATCAGTTTGAATTTGTATTCTGCTACCCAATAAAAAAGCCGCCATTTTTATTGATGTCTGATAACCCGGAAGGAGTGGTTGCGATCAGGCATAAATAGAAATGACGCAATGGAGTATTGGTTGTGAATGTAAATTTCTTTGTTACCTGTATCGGTGATGCCCTGAAATCAAGGATGGCACGTGACTCCGTGCTGCTCCTGGAAAAACTCGGCTGTCGCGTAAATTTTCCTGAGAAACAGGGATGCTGCGGTCAGCCTGCGATCAATAGTGGTTATATCAAAGAAGCGATCCCAGGAATGAAAAATCTGATCGCTGCACTTGAAGATAACGACGATCCCATTATTTCTCCCGCCGGTTCCTGCACTTACGCCGTAAAAAGTTACCCAACATATCTGGCTGACGAACCAGAATGGGCATCACGTGCAGAAAAGGTCGCCGCGCGTATGCAGGATCTCACTTCTTTTATTGTCAATACACTTGGGGTCGTTGATGTAGGCGCCAGCTTGCAAGGGAGGGCGGTATACCATCCATCCTGTAGTCTGGCCCGTAAGTTGGGCGTGAAGGATGAACCACTTACGCTGCTAAAAAATGTACGCGGACTGGAGCTGTTGCCCTTTGCCGAACAGGATACTTGCTGCGGGTTTGGCGGTACGTTCTCGGTCAAAATGGCCGAAATTTCCGGCGAGATGGTGAAAGAAAAGGTTTCACACCTGATGGAGGTCTGTCCTGAGTATTTAATTGGTGCCGACATTAGTTGCTTGCTGAATATAAGTGGGCGATTACAACGGGAAGGGCAGAAAGTCAAAGTGATGCATATTGCTGAAGTGCTGATGAGCCGCTGAGGGTATAAAGATGTCGATCAAAACCAGTAATACAGAATTCAAGACACGCATCCGTCAGCAAATTGAAGATCCGATCATGCGCAAAGCGGTGGCAAACGCGCAGCAGCGTATTGGGGCAAATCGGCAAAAAATGGTCGATGAATTAGGTCACTGGGAGGAGTGGCGCGATCGTGCCAGCCAGATACGTGATCATGTTCTGAGTAATCTTGACGCTTATCTGTACCAGCTCTCCGAAAAAGTGTCGCAAAACGGCGGTCACGTCTATTTTGCAAAAACCAAAGAAGACGCTACCCGCTACATTTTACAGGTCGCCCAACGCAAACATGCCCGGAAGGTGGTGAAATCTAAATCGATGGTGACCGAAGAGATTGGCGTCAATCATGTGTTGCAGGATGCTGGCATTCAGGTGATTGAAACCGATCTGGGTGAATACATTCTTCAGTTGGATCAAGATCCGCCATCTCATGTTGTGGTTCCGGCTATCCATAAAGATCGCCACCAGATCCGCCGGGTGCTACACGAACGTCTGGGCTATGATGGCCCGGAGACGCCTGAAGCGATGACCTTATTCATTCGTCAAAAGATCCGTGAAGATTTCCTCAGTGCCGAAATCGGTATAACCGGCTGTAATTTCGCGGTAGCAGAAACAGGTTCGGTATGCCTGGTGACCAATGAAGGCAATGCGCGAATGTGTACCACGCTACCTAAAACGCACATCGCGGTGATGGGGATGGAGCGTATTGCCCCCACGTTTGCCGAGGTTGATGTATTGATCACCATGCTGGCGCGTAGTGCCGTTGGCGCACGTTTGACGGGATACAACACCTGGCTGACAGGGCCGCGCGAAGCGGGGCATGTGGACGGGCCAGAAGAGTTTCATCTGGTTATTGTTGATAACGGGCGTTCTGAAGTGCTGGCCTCTGAATTTCGGGATGTGCTGCGCTGTATTCGCTGCGGGGCCTGCATGAATACTTGTCCGGCATATCGCCACATTGGAGGTCACGGATACGGATCTATTTACCCAGGGCCAATCGGCGCGGTGATTTCTCCGCTACTTGGCGGCTATAAAGATTTTAAAGATTTACCCTACGCCTGCTCTTTATGCACGGCCTGTGACAGCGTGTGTCCGGTGCGTATTCCTCTGTCAAAACTGATTTTGCGCCATCGTCGAGTGATGGCTGAAAAAGGGATCACCGCAAAAGCAGAGCAACGGGCGATTAAAATGTTCGCTTATGCCAATAGTCATCCGAGATTGTGGAAAGTCGGAATGATGGCAGGCGCTCATGCGGCAAGCTGGTTTATCAGTGGCGGCAAAACACCACTCAAGATCGGTGCGATTAGCGACTGGATGGAAGCCCGCGATCTTCCTGAAGCTGACGGCGAGAGTTTCCGTAGTTGGTTTAAGAAACATCAGGCGCAGGAGAAAAAGAATGGATAATCGAAGCGAATTCTTGCAAAACATCGCTCAGGCACTGGGGCGTCCGTTGCGACTCGAACCGCAAACAGAAGATGTACCGCTTAACAACTATGCAAACGAGCGTCTTACTGAACTTAACCAGCAACAGCGCTGTGACGCGTTTATCCAGTTTGCCAGTGATGTCATGTTGACGCGTTGTGAACTGATCAGCGAGGCGCAGGCCGCGGATGCTGCATTACGCCTGTGTAAAGAGCTGGGAGATCAGTCGGTTGTGGTTAGTGGCGACAGGCGACTGGAAGAACTGGGGATCAGTGAACGTTTACAGCAGGAATGCAATGCCGTCGTGTGGGATCCGCTGAAAGGTGCCGAGAATATCTCGCAGGCAGAGCAGGCTAAAGTTGGCGTAGTGTATGCTGAATATGGCTTAACCGAATCGGGAGGCGTGGTGCTTTTTTCCGCTGCTGAGCGTGGGCGCTCGTTGAGTTTGCTCCCTGAGTCCTCAATTTTTATCCTGCGCAAAAGCACCATCCTGCCACGTGTGGCGCAACTCGCAGAAAAATTGCATCAGAAAGCGCAGTCCGGTGAACGTATGCCGTCCTGCATTAACATCATTAGCGGTCCTAGTTCAACGGCGGATATTGAGCTTATCAAAGTCGTCGGGGTTCATGGCCCGGTGAAAGCGGTATACTTGATTATTGAGGATTGCTGAGAGGGAGTAACATGAGAGTTACCTCTCGTTTTTATAGTAGGATTCGGTCCCATATCAATACGGTAACTCTCAACATTGCAAAGCCTACAATCAAATCAAGTCGCGACTGAATTTTTAGCTCTCGGCGGCATTCCATTCGCCACAAAATACGCAGCCGTGCTTTTCGCCAATCATAATTGATGCATCCACCACGCGCAGGCCCTCCAGTTCGTATACGGCCCGCCGTCTCGTCGTAGTCTGTTCTGTACGCATCGCACGGGGGAAAGGCGGTTTCGGTGCAATTACGCACAAGTTCGTTGAGCTGTTCATCGGTCTGACAATCGACACACAGGAAATAGTGTGATGTTCCAGGACGTGCATAAAACTGCGCCATCTCTGCATATGGTACGGGAATTATTGACCCACTGTAGAATTTTATGCATATATTATATATAGTTGTAATTTCATATCTTGTAATTCCTCTTAGTCACTTGTAAATCTTATATTCTATTAATTAACGATTTTATATGAATGAAAGCTGAATGGATTCAGCCTTATGCGCATATATATTTCTTAATAAGACAATTCTTATATTTAAATACCTAATTAGAGTTATCACTTTCGTTGGTTATATATTATGGGTGTAATGCCTGCTTCTTGTTTATATTTTGAGTTGATTTGAGCTTTCAGATACATATAATGCGCATATGTTTGAGACTGGGTGCTAATGTAAGGGTAAAGTTAAGATTGTTAATTTGAAATAGGTGTCCGGTAGTAAGTTAATCTATTATTACTCTCTGAACTGCATACCCAGGTATGTGGTTATCAATGTTATGCGATTTTTTTGAATTTATATATGCCATGAGCAGCAACCGGGATGGCATTTTATGCGTTGCTGTTTATGCAATCTTGGTTTTATTTGGATGTATTGCTGGAGATTGTGATGAATAAAATATATCGGCTAAAGTGGAACAGGTCCCGTAACTGTTGGAGCGTCTGCTCTGAACTGGGAAGCAAAATAAAAGGAAAAAAGTCCCGGGCTGTTTTAATTAGCGCGATAAGTTTATATTCATCTCTGGCAATGTCTAAAGATGTTACTGTAAGTGAAGATCACACAGCTGTATTCGGTAAAGATAACCAAACTATTGATTACCGTATTTCAGTGACCGACAATGCCAATCTGGTAATCGATGCGACAGACTCTTCTCGTCCACGTCTGACTCTCGCTTCTGGTGGTGGACTGGATATCACCGGAGGGAAGGTGCATATCAATGGCTCGCTTAACTTTTTGTTAAAAGGGACGGGGTTTCTGAACGTCTCCAATGCTGGCAGTGAGTTATATGCTGATGATTTATATGAGTCTTACTCTAATATTACCCACGATAGAGGCTATTTTAACGTCTCCAACGGCGGCAAAATCCATGTTAAGGGCACCAGCCGTCTGACCTATTTGCAGGGAAATGTCAGTGGTGAAGGCAGCCAGGTAAATTCCCAAACCTTTTTTATGGGCGTTTACGGCAGTTACGGTGGTAATCAGTACCTGTCAGTTAATAACGGCGGTGAAGTTAACGCCACTAAGCAAATTAGCCTGGGCTATTATGATCAAGTCTCCGATACAACACTTGCTGTTTCGGAAGGTGGTAAAATTTCTGCGCCGACAATTAGTTTAAGCACTAACTCTGAGTTGGCGTTAGGTGCCCGGCAAGGGAATGATGCGAAGGCTGCAGGGATTATTGATGCCGAAAAAATTGAGTTTGTGTGGGCAAAGACATCCGAAAAGAAAATCACCTTAAACCACACGGATAAAAACGCGACTATTTCCGCGGATATTGTCAGTGGCAGCGAGGGCCTGGGCTATATCAATGCACTCAATGGTACGACTTACTTAACCGGTGATAATTCCGCCTTTAGCGGCAAAGTAACGATTGAGAAAAACGGGGCTTTGGGGATTACCCAAAATATAGGCACTGCAGAAATCACCAACCGCGGGAAATTACACCTGAAGGCTGACGATAGCATGACCTTTGCCAATAAGATCTATGGCAACGGTACAATAAGTATCGACGGCGGGACGGTGGAGTTGACCGGCAATAACAATACATTCTACGGATATATTGATGTTGCTTCTGGTGCTGTCGCGGTTATTTCTGAAGACAAGAACATCGGCCGTGCAGAGCTGGATGTTGATGGCAAATTGCAAATTAATGCCAACAAAGATTGGGTATTTGATAACGATCTTGAAGGTAGAGGCATTGTTGAAATAAACATGGGGAATCACGAATTCTCCTTCGATGAGTTTGCTTATACAGACTGGTTCCAGGGTTCACTGGCGTTCCAGAACACGACATTTAACCTGGAAAAGAATGCTGAGTTTCTGCAGAAAGGCGGGATCACTGCGGGTCAGGGAAGCCTGGTAACAGTGGGTAAGGGCGCTCACTCCATTAGCACTTTGGGATTCTCCGGCGGAACCGTTGATTTTGGTGCCCTGACAGCAGGTGCACAGATGACAGAAGGGACGGTCAACGTTAGTAAAACGCTGGATCTGCGCGGCGAGGGTGTGATTCAGGTTTCTGACAGTGACGTTGTCCGCTCAGTATCTCGTGATATTGACTCCGCGTTATCGCTTACTGAAGTTGATGATGGTAACAGCGCCATTAAGCTGGTTGATGCGCAAGGTGCGGAAGTTCTGGGGGATGCGGGCAACCTGCAATTGCAGGATAAAAATGGGCAAATTCTCTCCAGCAGCGCCCAACGTGATATTCAGCAGAATGGACAAACAGCGGCCGTCGGCACTTACGACTATCGTCTGACGAGTGGGGTAAACAATGATGGCCTGTATATCGGCTATGGCCTGACGCAGCTTGATTTGCAGGCGACCGACAGCGATGCCCTGGTGCTGAGCGCTAACGGTAAAAGTGACAATGCCGCCGATCTCAGCGCAAAGATTACCGGCAGTGGTGACCTGGCATTCAGCAGCCAGAAAGGTCAGACCGTATCGCTTTCTAACAAAGACAACGACTATACCGGTATTACCGATCTGCGCTGCGGGACGCTCTTGTTGAATAACGATAACGTGTTGGGTAATACCCGTGAACTGCGTCTGGCGGCAGAGACTGAACTGGATATGAATGGTCACAGCCAGACCGTGGATACGCTCAATGGGAGCGCCGATTCGCTGCTGAACTTAAACGGCGGGAGCCTGACTCTTGCCAACGGGGGGACTTCAGCCGGTTCGTTAACGGGTAACGGGGAGCTGAATATTCAGGACGGCACGCTGGACCTTGCGGGCGATAACAGCAACCTGACGGCTAATATGAATATTGCTAGCTCGGCTAATGTTCTGGTAAGTCATGCACAGGGATTGGGTAGCGCAAATGTTGAGAACAACGGCACCCTGGTATTGAATAATAGCGCTGAAAAAAGAGCGGCTGTGCCTGTGAATTACACCCTGGGCGGCAACCTGACCAACAACGGTACGTTGATGACCGGAGAGTCTGGACAGCAAGCGGGCAACGCGTTAGTGGTGAAGGGGAACTACCATAGTGATAACGGCCGACTGGTGATGAATACGGCACTGAATGGCGATGATTCAGTGACGGATAAACTGGTTGTTGAGGGCGATACCAGCGGCACGACTTCCGTTACGGTGAATAACGCTGGCGGTACAGGCGCTAAAACGCTTAACGGTATTGAACTTATCCATGTTGATGGTAAGTCTGAGGGGGAATTTGTTCAGGCGGGACGTATCGTTGCGGGCGCATATGACTACACTCTCGCGCGTGGTAAGGGGGCAAACAGCGGTAACTGGTATCTGACCAGTGGTGGTGATTCAGCTGAACCGCAGCCGGAGCCAGAGCCGATGCCGAATCCAGAGCCAAACCCGAATCCAGAGCCGACCCCTAACCCGACACCTACGCCGGGTCCGGATCTGAATGTGGATAATGACCTGCGACCGGAGGCGGGTAGCTACATCGCGAACCTTGCAGCAGCGAATACCATGTTCACTACGCGTCTGCATGAGCGTCTGGGTAATACGTACTATACCGACATGGTGACGGGTGAGCAGAAACAAACCACTATGTGGATGCGCCATGAAGGTGGTCATAATAAATGGCGCGATGGCAGCGGCCAGCTGAAAACCCAAAGCAATCGCTATGTTCTGCAACTGGGAGGCGATATCGCGCAGTGGAGCCAAAACGGCAGCGACCGCTGGCATGTTGGGGTCATGGCGGGATATGGCAACAGCGACAGCAAAACCATTTCCTCGCGAACCGGTTATCGTTCAAAAGCGAGTGTGAATGGATATAGCACTGGCCTGTATGCCACCTGGTATGCTGATGACGAATCGCATAATGGCGCGTATCTCGACAGTTGGGCGCAGTACAGCTGGTTTGATAACACAGTGAAAGGTGATGATTTACAAAGTGAATCCTATAAATCAAAAGGATTTACCGCTTCACTGGAAGCTGGATACAAACACAAATTAGCTGAATTTAATGGCAGTCAGGGAACGCGTAATGAATGGTATGTTCAGCCGCAAGCACAGGTTACCTGGATGGGAGTCAAAGCCGATAAGCACCGCGAAAGCAATGGGACTCTCGTTGATAGCAGCGGTGACGGCAACATTCAGACTCGACTTGGTGTAAAAACCTGGCTGAAGAGTCATCATAAAATGGACGACGGTAAATCCCGCGAGTTCCAGCCATTTGTGGAAGTGAACTGGTTGCATAACAGTAAGGATTTCAGCACCAGCATGGATGGCGTGTCAGTCACTCAGGATGGCGCCCGAAATATTGCCGAGATAAAGACGGGTGTTGAAGGACAGCTAAATGCCAACCTGAATGTCTGGGGAAATGTGGGCGTTCAGGTTGCTGATAAGGGATATAATGACACCTCTGCAATGATTGGCGTTAAGTGGCAATTCTGATCTGAATAATAAGTAAAAGGAGAGAGCCGAATGGGTACCAATTCGGCTCTCTGTGTCATTTTCTTGCAGTCAGCTTTTCCTGCCAGAGTGAAGACAAGCAGATTAAGCTGGCGCACAAGATTTAATCAAGGTGTGTTCAATGGCTTCGCATGATTTGAGTGTTTTTTTGGAAGAGTTCGGCGCAACGGTTAATTTGACGTTGCCTGGTATTGTGTCCGAAAAAGAACGGCTTTTACTCAAGCTGCTAATGGAGGGGATGTCGGTTACAGAAATCTCACAGTACAGAAATCGCAGTGCAAAGACAATTTCACATCAAAAGAAGCAGTTGTATGAGAAATTAGGCATCCAGAGTGATATTACCTTCTGGCGGGATATCTTTTTTCAGTATCACCCGCAGGTAACCACTGCTACGGGAAATAAAAATAAAATTTATCTTCCTGACAACCGTTGTCACCATATTGTCACACCTGAAGCCATCAGTCTGGCGCTGGAAAACCATGAATTCAAACCGTGGATCCAACCGGTATTTTGTGCTCAGACAGGGGTACTGACAGGTTGTGAAGTGCTTGTTCGTTGGGAACATCCGCAAACGGGAATCATCCCGCCGGATCAATTTATTCCTCTGGCGGAGTCATCTGGTCTTATCGTTATAATGACCCGCCAGTTGATGAAACAGACTGCGGATATTCTGATGCCGGTAAAACATTTGCTGCCGGACAATTTCCATATTGGTATCAACGTCTCGGCGGGCTGTTTCTTGGCTGCGGGATTTGAAAAAGAGTGTCTGAACCTGGTTAAGAAATTAGGTAACGATAAAATCAAGCTGGTTCTTGAGCTGACGGAACGTAACCCTATTCCGGTAACGCCAGAAGCCAGAGCGATATTTGATAGCCTTCATCAGCACAACATTACCTTTGCGCTGGATGATTTTGGTACGGGTTATGCGACCTATCGTTACTTGCAGGCGTTCCCGGTCGATTTTATTAAGATCGATAAGTCATTTGTGCAAATGGCGAGCGTGGACGAAATCTCCGGTCATATTGTCGACAACATTGTCGAACTGGCGCGTAAACCTGGTCTGAGTATCGTGGCTGAAGGGGTGGAAACTCAGGAACAGGCGGACTTAATGATCGGTAAAGGCG
The DNA here is from genome assembly GCF_005781225.1 of Escherichia sp. E4736. Lineage (NCBI taxonomy): Bacteria > Pseudomonadati > Pseudomonadota > Gammaproteobacteria > Enterobacterales > Enterobacteriaceae > Escherichia > Escherichia sp. E4736. The sequence continues at coordinate 25,593 of NZ_VATT01000033.1, forward strand.
TTCACTTTTTGCAGGGCTATTTGTACTCCCCGCCAGTTCCTGGTAATAAATTTATCTCTGAATGGGTAATGAAAGTCGGTGGTTGATCTAAACCGCTATTCACAACGCATCGGGAGGTTGAGTGGTATCAATTCTCCCGATGCAGTAAATCCTGATAGATCCCCGTTAATATGCCATTTGGCGCAAATTGTTTTTTAATCCACTGCGTCACCTGACCCGTAGCAGAATGCTGAGTCGCCAGTAACATGCGCGAATCCTGGCGCGGATTATGGATTTGTCGGGTAACCAGCAGGGATTGCGTCATCGCCTCACGGACCATGTAATCCGGCAAAAAACCAATCCCTTCACCTAAAATCTGGCACTGACATTTGGTATTGAAATCTGGCACCAGAATCGACTCCTGCCCATGCAGCAACCAACCTACTTTTTTATTAATCGTATGCGCGGTGTCCTCCACCATAATATTAGGGTAAAGACGCAACTGACTTTCAGCGATCGGTTCTGGCATAAAGGCCAGTGGGTGATCCGGGGCAATGGCAAAAGCCCAGCGAATCGCGCCAATTTCAGTGTAATCAATACCGCCACCGTCCAGCAGCGTGTCGGGCGCGCCGATGGCGATATTCGCCTGATTATTGATAATCGCATCCCAGACGCCGTTATACACTTCGGTCGTCACGGTAATCTGGCAGGTAGGAAACTGCTTTTTCAGCACCTGTAATAAGCGTGCGGTGTGTTTTGGCGTATAAAGTAGCTGATTAATACAAATGCGCACGCGCGCTTCTATGCCCTGAGAAATAGTATCGATACTGCGTTTGATGGCGTGAAAATCATTCAGCAGGTCGGTAGCTTTGCGGAAAAAATAACGCCCGGACTCGGTTAACTCAATGCTGCGGGTGTTACGAGTGAACAGCACCACATCCAGCCCCGCCTCCATACGCTTGATGGTGTAGCTAATGGCGGAAGTGGTTAAACCCAACTCTTCTGCCGCTTTACTGAAGCTGCCAAAACGCGCAGCGGTAGTAAATGCCAACAGATTCTCTTCGGTAAAAATTGAGTTCATTAAACCATTCCCGCCATTATCTACTATGAATTTCTCCAGCTATGACTGTAGAGGTATCGGTTAAAGATAGATAATCATTTTTGAATAACTTTTAATACCCGTCGCGTTTAGTCGTCGCTTCGCTTAATTTTTGTCCGCCATATTCTGAAATTATCCCCACGCAGTTACCCGCCAGAAAACCCAGTAACGTTACCGTCCAGTTCATCCCGCAGGCAAAAAACAGCGTCATGCCGAGAAAGCCACCGGGAATAAATGACAGTAACCAGAAACGCCCTTGCCAGACCACCACCGCCGAGAAGGGTACAGTCGTAATCACGCTCGCCCAGAACGCGGACAGCCCACTCACCGAGGCCAGCCAACCGGCAGCCAGCGCGGCGAAAAACGCCCACACCATCCCGGAATAATTAACCGCCAGACTTCTGATAAACCCCGATTTACCGCCGCCTGCGGCATAAAAACTGCAAAAGGCGACGAACCCTATCGTACCTAATAATTCCCATCCCTGAGAAAGCCCAACATGTGAAGACACTAACTGCCAAAGCCCTGCACAAACACCGACGGTTATACCCGTTGCAGTGAGTCCGTTCATCTTGTTCCCCTCTGGTTAGACATGGACGAAAGCTGCGCTTACATGTGCAGACTATAGAGAAATAAAACCTGATTGAGTGAAAGGGTATCGGGTCAAAGAAACAAATATTGCACTACCGCACACTGCGAAAAGATTGTTGAACATCATTCAACAAAAAGGCGAAATACGGCGAATTAAATTTAAGCGGGTTCTTTTATCAGATTATCGTTGCTATTCTCAATTCATCGAAAACAGCCACAAAAACCAGGGGAATGTGAATGACTATAAAAAATCTACCTGCCGACTATTTATTGGCTGCACAACAGGGCGATATCGATAAAGTAAAAACCTGTCTTGCGCTGGGTGTCGATATTAATACCTGCGATCGCCAGGGGAAAACGGCAATTACGCTGGCAAGTTTATATCAGCAATATGCTTGCGTTCAGGCATTAATTGATGCCGGGGCGGATATTAATAAACAAGACCTGACATGTTTAAATCCTTTTTTAATGAGCTGCCTGAACGGTGATTTAACGCTGCTACGAATTATTTTACCGGCTAAACCAGACCTTAATTGCGTCACCCGTTTCGGTGGTGTCGGCCTGACGCCTGCCTGTGAAAAAGGCCATTTAAGTATTGTGAAAGAACTTTTGGCGCATACGGAGATTAACGTTAACCAGACCAACCATGTTGGCTGGACGCCGCTACTGGAAGCGATTGTGCTTAACGATGGCGGGATTAAACAGCAGGCGATTGTCCAGCTATTGCTGGAACACGGTGCCAGCCCGCACATGACGGATAAATACGGCAAAACGCCGCTGGAACTGGCGCGGGAACGGGGTTTTGAAGAGATTGCGCAGTTGCTGATTGCCGCAGGCGCATAAACCAGGAGGCTGGCTATCGACACACCAGAAAGACGGTGTGTGTGGGCGCTAACTGCGGATGCGGATTTTCTGGCGCAGCGGGGGCAAGGACAGGTTGAACAGGTCTTTGCCAGAGCGGTAAATATCGCACTCCCGGCTCGCCAGCAGTTGCTGACGCTGCTTTGTGAAGAGTACGACAATGCGCCAAACAGTTGTCGGTTGGCACTCACTCACTTTGATGGTCTGTTCCGGCATGGTGATAAGGTTCAGTTTGACGATCAAGGCATTACGGTTGGTCAACATCTTCATATAGAGATGAGTCGATGTCAGCGTTGGCTGTCCCCAACCTTGCAAATGACCGCTCTGAATTTTCACCTTATCGCCTGGCAACAGTGGCACGACATTATTCATCAGCACCTGGGGGAAAATGAAACCCTGTTTAATTATCACGGCGATAATCCGTTTTATCAGGCATTAAATAAAGAATTACATATTAAACGACGGGCAGTTATTCAGGCAGTAAACGATAAACAAAATATCGCCTCAGCGGTCGCCAGTATGATGGGCTTAGGGATTGGCCTTACGCCATCAGCCGACGATTATTTAACAGGGCTGGCGCTTATTTTATTTATATCCGGGCATCCGGCGGAAAAATACAAAGAGGAATTTTATCTCGGTCTGCAACGCGGCAAAAATAATACCACGTTATTAAGTGCCATAACGCTGGAAGCCGCATTACAACAACGCTGCCGGGAAAATATTCATCGTTTTATACACGACATTATTTATGACATCCCTGGGAACGCAACTCAGGCAATAGAAAAAATTAAACATATTGGCTCCAGTTCCGGCTGCGACATGCTGTATGGCATGGCCGATGGTTGTGCGCTGAGCCAAACCTACGGAGGGAATTATGTCAGTTAAAATAGTCATTAAACCGAATACCTATTTTGATTCTGTCTCGCTGATGTCTATCTCCACGCGTGCAAATAAACTCGACGGCGTCGAGCAGGCATTTGTGGCGATGGCGACCGAAATGAACAAAGGCGTACTGAAAAATTTAGGGCTGCTGACGCCGGAGCTGGAACAGGCGAAAAACGGCGACCTGATGATTGTCATCAACGGCAAAGCGGGCGCGGACAACGAGCAGTTGCTGGTGGAGATTGAAGAGCTGTTCAACACCAAAGCGCAAAGTGGCTCGCACGAGGCGCGTTACGCCACGATTGCCAGCGCCAAAAAGCATATCCCGGAAAGTAACCTGGCAGTGATTTCGGTCAACGGCCTGTTTGCTGCGCGCGAAGCGCGTCAGGCGCTGCAAAACGACCTTAACGTGATGCTGTTTTCCGATAATGTCTCGGTTGAAGATGAACTGGCACTCAAGCAGCTGGCCCACGAAAAAGGGCTGCTGATGATGGGGCCAGACTGCGGCACGGCGATTATCAACGGCGCGGCTCTCTGTTTTGGTAACGCCGTGCGTCGCGGCAACATCGGTATTGTTGGCGCATCCGGCACCGGCAGCCAGGAACTGAGCGTCCGTATCCATGAATTTGGCGGCGGCGTTTCGCAACTGATTGGCACTGGCGGGCGCGACCTGAGCGAGAAAATCGGCGGCCTGATGATGCTCGACGCTATCGGGATGCTGGAAAACGATCCGCAAACTGAAATCATTGTGCTTATCTCCAAACCGCCAGCGCCTGCGGTGGCCCGCAAAGTGCTGGAACGTGCGCGCGCCTGCCGCAAGTCGGTAGTGGTCTGCTTCCTCGGTCGTGGCGAAACGCCGGTTGACGAGCAGGGACTCCAGTTTGCCCGCGGCAGCAAAGAAGCGGCGCTGAAAGCAGTGATGCTCTCCGGCGTGAAACAGGAACATCTCGACCTGCATACCCTGAACCAGCCGTTGATTGCGGATGTGCGTGCGCGTCTGCAACCGCAGCAGAAATACATTCGTGGCCTGTTCTGCGGCGGCACGCTGTGTGACGAAACCATGTTCGCGGTGATGGAAAAACACGGCGATGTCTACAGCAACATTCAGCCAGATCCTGAATTCCGCCTGAAAGATATCAACCGCAGCATCAAACACACCTTCCTCGACTTTGGCGATGACGACTTCACCAACGGCAAGCCGCATCCAATGATTGACCCCACCAACCGCATCAGCCGCTTGATCGAAGAAGCGCGCGATCCAGAAGTGGCGGTGATCGTGATGGATTTTGTGCTCGGATTTGGATCGCATGAAGATCCGGTTGGCTCCACCATCGAGGCGATCAAAGAAGCGAAAGCGATCGCCGCTGCCGAAGGCCGTGAGTTGATCATTCTCGCTTATGTGCTGGGCACCGATCTCGATACGCCATCATTAGAACAACAAAGCCAGATGCTGCTTGATGCCGGAGTGATTCTGGCCAGCAGCAGCACCAATACCGGATTGCTGGCGCGTGAATTTATCTGCAAAGGGGAGGAAGCCTGATGAGCCAGTCACTGTTTAGCCAACCGTTGAACGTTATTAACGTCGGTATCGCCATGTTTAGCGATGACCTGAAAAAGCAGCATGTAGAAGTGACCCAACTCGACTGGACGCCGCCGGGGCAGGGCAATATGCAGGTGGTGCAGGCGCTGGACAACATTGCCGATTCACCGCTGGCGGACAAAATCGCCGCCGCTAACCAGCAGGCGCTGGAGCGCATTATCCAGTCGCATCCGGTGCTGATAGGTTTTGATCAGGCGATTAACGTGGTACCGGGCATGACGCCGAAAACCATTCTTCACGCCGGGCCGCCGGTTACCTGGGAAAAAATGTGCGGCGCGATGAAAGGCGCGGTCACCGGAGCGCTGGTGTTCGAAGGGCTGGCGAAAGATCTCGACGAGGCGGCTGAACTGGCGGCTTCCGGGGAGATCACCTTCTCGCCGTGCCACGAGCATGACTGCGTGGGATCGATGGCGGGCGTCACCTCGGCCTCGATGTTTATGCACATCGTAAAAAACAAAACCTACGGCAACATCGCTTACACCAACATGAGCGAGCAGATGGCGAAGATATTGCGCATGGGCGCTAACGACCAGAGCGTGATTGACCGCCTCAACTGGATGCGCGATGTGCAGGGGCCAATGCTGCGCGACGCCATGAAAATTATCGGCGAGATCGATCTGCGCTTAATGTTGGCGCAAGCGCTGCATATGGGCGATGAGTGTCATAACCGCAATAACGCCGGGACGACGCTACTGATTCAGGCGCTGACGCCGGGGATTATTCAGGCAGGTTATTCCGTGGAACAACAGCGTGAAGTGTTTGAGTTTGTTGCCAGCAGCGACTACTTCTCCGGCCCGACGTGGATGGCGATGTGTAAAGCGGCGATGGATGCGGCGCACGGCATCGAATACAGCACCGTGGTGACCACCATGGCGCGTAACGGCGTCGAGTTTGGCCTGCGGGTCAGCGGATTACCGGGGCAATGGTTTACCGGCCCAGCGCAGCAGGTGATCGGCCCGATGTTTGCCGGTTATAAGCCGGAAGATTCGGGGCTGGATATCGGCGACAGCGCCATCACTGAAACCTACGGCATTGGCGGATTTGCTATGGCGACCGCGCCCGCAATCGTCGCGCTGGTGGGCGGTACGGTGGAAGAGGCTATCGATTTCTCCCGTCAGATGCGCGAAATCACCCTTGGCGAAAACCCCAACGTCACCATTCCGCTGCTCGGTTTTATGGGCGTGCCGTCGGCAATCGACATCACCCGCGTGGGTAGCAGTGGCATTCTGCCGGTGATCAACACCGCCATCGCCCATAAAGATGCGGGCGTCGGCATGATTGGCGCGGGCATTGTGCATCCACCATTCGCCTGCTTCGAGAAAGCCATTCTTGGCTGGTGCGAACGTTACGGCGTCTGAACTGTAAAGTGCGCGTTGCTTCTGCCGGATGCGGCGTGAACGCCTTATCCGGCCTACGGATGGCACAAGAATTGTAGGCCTGATAAGACGCGTGAGCGTCGCATCAGGCATTTGTCACCACTGCCGGATGCGGCGTGAACGCCTTATCCGGCCTACGGATGGCACGAGAATTTGTAGGCCTGATAAGCGTAGCGCATCAGGCATTTGTCACCACTGCCGGATGCGGCGTGAACGCCTTATCCAGCCTACGGATGGCACGAGAATTTGTAGGCCTGATAAGCGTAGCGCATCAGGCAGTCTGGCGTTGGTCATAACCTCATCACCCTCTGTAGCGGACATAACAACATGAAAGAACTTGTGGTCGTTGCCATTGGTGGCAACAGCATTATCAAAGATAACGCCAGCCAGTCGATTGAGCATCAGGCGGAGGCGGTGAAAGCCGTCGCCGATACGGTGCTGGAAATGCTGGCTTCCGATTACGACATTGTGCTGACCCACGGTAACGGGCCGCAGGTCGGGCTGGATTTACGCCGTGCGGAGATTGCCCACGAGCGCGAAGGGCTGCCCTTAACGCCGCTGGCGAACTGTGTGGCGGATACGCAAGGCGGCATTGGCTATCTGATCCAACAGGCGCTGAACAACCGACTGGCGCGTCACGGCGAGAAAAAAGCCGTCACCGTGGTGACTCAGGTGGAAGTGGATAAAAACGATCCGGGTTTTGCTCATCCCACCAAGCCCATCGGTGCATTCTTCAGTGAAAGCCAGCGTGACGAACTACAAAAGGCAAACCCTGACTGGCGTTTTGTTGAAGATGCCGGACGCGGCTATCGCCGCGTTGTCGCCTCGCCGGAACCGAAACGTATTGTCGAAGCACCTGCCATTAAGGCGCTGATCCAACAAGGCTTTGTGGTAATTGGCGCGGGCGGCGGCGGAATTCCGGTGGTGCGCAGCGAAGCAGGGGATTACCAAAGCGTGGACGCGGTTATCGACAAAGATCTCTCTACCGCGCTACTGGCTCGCGAAATTCACGCCGACATTCTGGTGATCACCACCGGCGTGGAAAAAGTGTGTATTCACTTTGGCAAGCCGCAGCAGCAGGCGCTGGATCGCGTAGATATTGCCACCATGACCCGCTATATGCAGGAAGGGCATTTCCCGCCCGGCAGCATGTTGCCAAAAATCATCGCCAGCCTGACATTCCTGGAACAGGGCGGCAAAGAAGTGATTATCACCACGCCGGAATGCCTGCCTGCGGCGCTGCGTGGCGAAACGGGCACCCATATTATTAAAACGTAAGGACGTAAGATGAAAGAAAGCAATAGCCGCCGTGAGTTTCTGAGCCAGAGCGGTAAGATGGTCACCGCCGCTGCGCTGTTTGGTACGTCTGTGCCGCTCGCCCATGCGGCGGTTCCTGGCACTACAAACTGCGAAGCGAACAACACCATGAAAATCACTGACCCGCACTACTATCTCGACAACGTGCTGCTGGAAACCGGTTTTGACTACGAAAACGGTGTGGCGGTGCAGACCCGCACGGCACGCCAGACCGTAGAGATTCAGGACGGCAAAATTGTTGCCCTGCGCGAGAACAAGCAGCATCCGGACGCCACGCTGCCGCACTATGACGCTGGCGGTAAGCTGATGCTGCCCACCACCCGCGACATGCATATTCATCTCGACAAAACCTTTTACGGCGGGCCGTGGCGCTCGCTTAATCGCCCGGCAGGCACCACCATCCAGGACATGATCAAACTCGAGCAGAAAATGCTGCCGGAGCTGCAACCGTACACTCAGGAACGGGCGGAAAAACTGATCGATTTATTGCAGTCGAAAGGCACTACCATTGCCCGCAGCCACTGCAATATCGAACCGGTTTCCGGCCTGAAAAATCTGCAAAATTTGCAGGCGGTGCTGGCGCGACGTCAGGCGGGCTTCGAGTGTGAAATTGTCGCCTTCCCGCAGCACGGTTTGCTGCTGTCAAAATCGGAACCCTTAATGCGCGAAGCGATGCAGGCAGGGGCGCATTACGTCGGTGGGCTGGACCCAACCAGTGTTGATGGCGCGATGGAAAAATCTCTCGACACCATGTTCCAGATTGCGCTGGACTACGACAAAGGCGTCGATATTCACCTGCACGAAACCACTCCGGCAGGCGTGGCAGCCATCAATTATATGGTTGAAACGGTGGAGAAAACGCCACAGCTGAAAGGCAAACTGACCATCAGCCATGCCTTTGCGCTGGCAACGCTCAACGAGCAGCAGGTAGATGAACTGGCGAACCGGATGGTGGCGCAGCAAATTTCTATCGCCTCGACGGTGCCGATTGGCACGTTGCATATGCCGCTCAAACAGCTACACGACAAAGGTGTAAAAGTGATGACCGGCACCGACAGTGTTATCGACCACTGGTCGCCTTACGGCCTGGGCGACATGCTGGAAAAAGCCAATCTCTACGCGCAGCTCTATATTCGTCCTAACGAACAGAACCTCTCCCGTTCGCTGTTTTTAGCCACTGGAGACGTATTGCCGCTGAATGAAAAAGGCGAGCGTGTGTGGCCAAAAGCGCAGGATGACGCCAGCTTTGTGCTGGTGGACGCCTCCTGTTCCGCCGAGGCGGTGGCGCGTATTTCGCCGAGAACGGCAACGTTCCATAAAGGACAACTGGTGTGGGGGAGTGTGGCAGGTTGATACGCATTTGATATGTCTGCAACGGTGAATAGTAAGAGATTTAAGCCCCAGGGAGTGGGGCTGCTTGGATATGGGGTTGTTGGCCTTGATTCTCCTGAGCCGGAGACATTGTGTGTGGCACCGCTAACCACACAGTAAACCTTACGAGCTGCCTTAAGCATCCGGCAACGCATAACACTTCACCGGTTTACCGTCTTTCATTTCCACCAACATGCGGCTGGTCTGCAACGGCTTGTCCAGCATATTTTGCTGGAATTGGTCGAACGCCATGCGGGCTTCCTTAATTGCGACTTTTTGCGGCATTAAGCGGTTACTGCTCCATTTTCGCAAAATGACTTTATTGGCGCTGGTGGTATTCGCCTGTTCCGCTACGGCGCCGATGCTATCAATTCGTGACTGTAATTGTTTTTCTACCTTGCTGATAACCGTATCGAACTGCGCATAATGATGTTCTATAGCCTGCTGACGGCGTTCTACCAGCATCGTCTGACCCTCACTATGGCTGACCAGATGTAATGCTTGCCCGCGTACTCTCATCGCTAAATCCCACTCCATCGTCCGTTCTTCAATAATTTTTTGTTGCGCCTGAATTTTACTGGTGATGGTTGCGCTACTGAAAAAACTGCCGTCATTTATAGAGGCTACCTTCTCGCCAGCAAAGGCAATATCCGTCAGCAGATGATCCTGGAGTGTTGAAAAATCCTTTTCGATAGCTTCAAGTATTTGCCGTATTTCTGGCGAAGATTGCCCCTCAATGACGACAGGCGTGATTTGCTGTAAATACTGAATAGCGCCGACAATTTCAGATTTGCGGGCATTGTTCTGGAACGCAGAAATCTCCCGAATACTTTCAATTATCTGCGTCAGTTTATTGCTGATATCTGCCAGATGTTTTTGTGCCAGTATCGCCGAAGCGACATTCAGTAATATGCTGGCGTTGACTAATTGATTCAGTTTGTCAGGGTTCAGCAAAACTGCGTGCGCTTTAATTCCTTTTTCCCCGAGACTGAAGCCACGATATCCCGAGCTATCTTTCACTTTCGCCAGTGCGCCATCAATAATGACTTCCATATAGTGATGACTGGCGATATGGGCGGCGGTGGCGAGCGAAGGAAGCGTCTGTAAGAGTGGGCCTAACCGTGAAATTTCAGTAATGTCATGCCGTACCAGAGTGTCGGGGTGGGTAATTTCATTTAAAGCGATAGACGATACAGTTAAAACGTGCTGCGACTTTTCATTTTCAAACACCCAGCGATTGTCATAGTTTGCGGTTGACATTGCCGTTGATGATACCGATTCGCTCAGACGGTGATGGCGGGAATTTTTTAAGCGAATCCAGGCAATTTGCACTACACAGGGCAAGGTGATTCGGAACGCCGGGTTGGAAATATCATAAGCGGTATATAAACCGGTGAGGGCTAACCCGACAGGACCGGTGAGAACGCCCAACACGCGACCTATCCCCAGACCCGCAATTAGCGGGAGTGCCTTCCCCGTGGCGATCTGCGCCAGACCGCTTGCTACCATTGCCGCACGTTGCAAAAGTGGCAGCTCCATACGTGACAACTTATCCAGGCTAATACTGGTGTTAATTCCCATATCACGGAGAAGCTGACGGCGATCGTCATCTGACATTTTGTTCCAGGATGACGCGAAAACGGCATCGATAATCAGTGATTCTTTTTCTTTTACCGGGGCATTTTTCGCGACTTTAATTTTCAGATGGCTGGCGACATCGTCAACAATTTCGCTATAGCTAACGCCATTGCGTCGGAACAGATTCATTACGGTGTTACCGCCAAAATGTTGCAGTTCGCGAATCAGCAAACGCAATGTTTCCTCATCAACAGCTTCGCTATTTTTACCATCGCGCAAGGCCTTTTTAACGCGGTCAGACTGGGAAAAATTAAATTTTCCGTCTGGGGTAATGTAATCAATCAGCAGATCGATATCGTTTTTGTCGGCGTTCAGTAGCAGAGCAACCAGCGTTTCGTCGCCCTTAATGTCAATCTCACTCATTTAATTGTCTCGTTGAATAGTGACTGGACGTTATTAGAAGCAGCGCGCCCTACGAAAAAGTTTCATACGTAAGTCTGGCGGTGAAAAAAATAAAATCCCCAATCTTTGTGCCATAAAGCATAAATTCTGTGAATTATTTTCACCAAGCAGTTTAAATTTCTTACGTATGCGTGTGATCAATGTTTTTGTGAGATATATAACGTTTTATTGATGTAAAAATCGAGACTTTTCCTATAATGAGCGGGCGATTTTTTTTTCCTTGCTGGTGATGTTCTGCCCTGCAAATTTCTTTTCCTTCACTCAAGGTATTTAGATGTTTTCGCTGACTTCGTTCCTCGACACGTTAACCTCTGTTAATCCAGAAAATGTGCCGATTTATGTCGCTATTGTGGTTGGGGTTTTGTTGTTGGGTTTCATTGTCCGTTACGCTATTCCTTCATTTAGGGTTTCAGCGCGCTTTAAACAAAAAGCGAAAGCAATTCGGCAACTTGGCAATGAAAAACCGGCACAACAACTCGAAAAATTAGACGCGTTATTCTCTGATAAATTTTTTGCGCATCCCTGGCGCGAATTTAAAGAGTCTCTACATCGTCAGTTTGAGTTTGACGAAAACAGCGGGCAAAAAAAAGTTAGCGCCATCCGCTCAACGGCTCCGTCGTCAGCATGGTTTACGGAACCGTTATTAGTCGAAATTCCTCTCTATACGGAAGCGTTTAAACATCTCCCTGGCATCCTGACCGGAATTGGGATCATCGGCACCTTTTCGGGACTGATGATTGGTTTGCACCATTTTGACCCCAGCACGCCAGAGCAGGTCAGCGCCAGCGTCGCTAACCTTTTACGCGACGTTCTGTATGCGTTCTTAGGTTCGGCGTTTGCTATTACGTTCTCCATTCTGGTCACCATGTTTGAAAAGTGGCGACTGGCGCAATGCTATAAAAACCTGGAACTTCTTACCGCCAGCATTGACCAGCTTTTTGAGGGCGGCGTCGGTGAAGATTACCTTTCGCAACTTCTTTCCAGTACTAAAGAAAACACCACCCATGCGCGGCAACTTAAGGATGGTCTGGTCACTGACCTGCGTGAAATGCTGCAAAACCTGGTGGATAGCCATGTGCGGGAAAATCAAAAGCTGGCAGAGACATTATCAACAACATACCGCGAGTCAGGCCAACAGTTTGCTGAACAGGTCAGTGGTGCTATCGAAACCAGTCTGAAAAATCCGCTGGATAAAATTGCTGGTGTGGTGCAAACCGCCTCCGGCGATCAGAGCCATCGTGTGCAGTCGATGCTGGAGAACGTCCTGACCGCCTTTATGAGCAAAATGGATAACACCTTTGGTCAGCAATTCACCACCATGCAGGAGATGATGGGGCGTTCTGTGGAAGCCATTCAGTCTATGCAAAGCGGCTTCTCAACGTTGTTGCAGGATATGCGTCAGGCCGGGGATGACTCACGTCAGGGCAGCGCGCAACTGATCTCTCAACTGTTAAGCGAAATGAAAAGCGGTCAGCAGGAGATGCAGGCTGGGATGAATGAGATGCTGCGCAGCTTGCAGGAATCCGTTGCCCGTATTGGCGCAGAAGGTGAGGGCGCGGGCGAACGGATGGCGCAACAACTGGAAAAAATCTTTGCCGACAGCGAAGCGCGTGAAAAAGCGATGGCGGAACAGATGCGCGCGTTTATTGAGGCTATCCAGTCCAGTGTTCAGCACGGGCAAAATGAAACCATGGAGAAAATGGCGGCTTCCGTGGATACGCTTGGCAGCCATATGGCGACGCTCTTTGCACAACTGGAAAATGGTCAGCAGCAACTTAATCAGCAGCAAAACCAGGCGCAAAATTTGCTGATAGGCAATATGAGCAAAGGTGTCGAAACGCTGACGCAAAACCTGGCGGGTGTATTCAGCCAACTGGAGTCTGGGCAAAAACAGATGAGCCAGACTCAGGAACAGGGGCAACGCGTGCTGCATGAAGAAACTCAGCAGCTTCTGGCACGTAGCGAAGCGCGTGAGCAGGCGGCGGCTGAGCAACAACAACAGTTTATGGCGTCGTTACAGCAAACCATGCATTCCGGTCAGGATGCCCTGCGAGAGAAAATGACCAGCGGTATCGATCACCTGGGTAGCCAACTTGGCAACCTGTTTGGGCAACTGGAAGAAGGTCAGAAGTCGCTCAGTCAGCAACAGCAATCGGCGCAGAGTGCGTTACAACAGGAAGCGCAGCGAATCATTGGTCAGCTTGAAAGTCAGGTTGAGTCGCTGATGCAGATGCTGCGTGAACAGCAATCTGCTTCTGGCGATCTGCTGCAACAGATGGCGCAAAACACCACGCGCCATCTGGAAGAGATACAAACAGGAGCCGATAAAATGCGCGTGGCTGCCGACCGCTTTGAAGCTGCGGGCGATCGTGTTGCTGAGGCTAATCAGTTAACTGCTGAGGTGCTCAATGGCACGCAACAGGCGGGACGCACGCTTTCCAGTGCCAGCGCGGAGTTGGGGGCATTGATTGCCGATTATCGTAATACCCGTGAAGTCGTGGCGAATGCCATAACGGCACTCGAAACGCTGATTAACCGTAGCCATGATGAACAATCATCCCGCAGCCGTTTTGTTGATGATCTGAAAGCGTATTCGGAACGCCTGCAACAATATAACCGTGAGGCTCAGGAGTTCCTGCATAACATTGCCGAGGTGATGGGAACCAGTTTTGAATCCTTTACGACCGGGGTGGAAAACGGCCTGAATCGTTCACTGCAGGAGATGGATACGCAGCTGACTAAAGCCGCGGGAGCCTTAAGTTCTTCGGTTGAGATTATTGGTGAAAGCGTGGATACGCTGGAAACAGTACTCCGTCATCGTCGCGCGTAAGGAACAGGCTGATGTTTAACCGGGTATTTAATGGCAGGCAACGGCGCAGCGATGAAGCGGAAAAACCCTTCTGGATCTCCTATGCAGACCTGATGACCGCCATGATGGTGCTGTTTCTGGTGGTGATGGTGGCGTCACTTAGCTCTGTTACGCAGCGGATCCAGCAGGCGGAAGCGGGGGAGAAATCGCGCGGGCATGATATTGCTCGCCTGTGTGAAAAACTTGAGCTTCAGGCAAAGAATCTCAACAAGACGATTCAGGTTGACTGCCATGACAACCGTATCAGCTTTGGTGAAGCAGGGCGTTTTGAGCACAATCGCTTTGCGCTTAACGCCGAAGGATTACAGGCGCTACAGGATGTGGTGCCGTTAGTGCTGGAAGCGGCAAATAGCGATGAAGGCAAAAAATGGTTTAAGCAAATTGTTATAGAAGGTTTTACGGATACTGACGGTTCTTATCTCTATAACCTGCACCTTTCGTTGCAACGCTCGGAATGGGTGATGTGCAGTCTGCTGGATAGTAGAAGCGCGCTACAGCAAAAAATAACCTCGGAACAACAGGTTCAGATCCGCAAATTATTTCTGGCGGGTGGGGTTTCGTTTAACAATGCGAAAGAGAGCAAAGAAGCCAGCCGTCGCGTAGAACTGCGGATGCAATTCTTTGGTCTGAAAGACAAAAAGCACGACGAAAGCATGGATGTTGTTCCTGGCATTAGTCAGGAAACCTGTCAGTTGGGAGCCATGCAATGACTTGCGCTATTGAAAAACTGAAAACCCGTTTGCTGCCCTATCGGGAGCAGAACTTGCAGCCGACGGTAAGTCATGCTTTTCACTATCTTCAGCGCGTTATCGCGCAACTAGAGAGGAAGGTAGATGCTCGCGCGGTGCAGATGGTTCCCCCTCTGGAGAAACGCCGACAGGCCATTGCCCGGCTGCGTGCGGGGGATACGCCAAAGCCCTTCGAGTGGAAGATGATTTTTTTTGGTCTTAATGACGTGGCTGAAGGCGATCTGTTTGAAATTGCATTGATTGATGATGCAAAAAACTTCGCGAGGATTATCGCTGAAATTGAACAAAAAATTGCGCAGCAGCGGTTAACACGCCGCGAATGGCTGGCGTTATGTACCAGCTACTTTGGTCATTCCAGCGATACACCGGAAAAGAATCCGCAGTGGCTTCAGCTACGCACGCAGATTGCTCGCGGGTTTCAACAGCTAAAAGAGAGTGCGCCGCGTCAGATGTCCTGGATGTCGGTCATTGACACCTATAGCGATATTTTTACCGATAATGCAGGTTTTCTTCTCGGACAACAGCTTGGGCGTGGAGATATCACGGATATTTCGGTGCTGGAGAAAGTCGCACAAATTCCGCAAACCAGCTGGTTATGGCGCAAAATTGTTAACCACCTGGTCAATGAGATTTTTTGCCTGACTGACGATGATTTTCAGCAGAAAATTCATTCTATTATCGCCTTGAGCCGCCAGCTTACGTGGTTTAAAGATAATATTCTGGCAGCCACTCTGACCCGTTATTATCAGTCGGCTTTTAAACATCAAACACATTTCGAACTCAAGCAATTGGCCCTGGAATATTGGGGAAATCCGCAGTTAACCAGTCGTAATAAAAGCTGGCAGGTTCACGTTGAAAATCCCGTATTACTGATGGTGCAAGGCTGGTTCGCCAAAGACGATCTGAAACTGTTCTTTGAATTGCTGAAAGGTAATCGGGATGTTGACCATGCGCGCCTGTTCTACTGGCTACGTTTTGCCAACCAAATGAGCTATACGCGCATTGTGCTGGGCGAAGATGCGCTGCGATCCAAAGATGTCGATTATGTTGAATTCAGGGCGAAAAACGCAGGGCGATTAAGCCGCCTGCAAGGTTCTGGTTCACGCGATAACAACGCCATGATTATGCGCATTGGTGATTATCTGTTTGTCGAATTTTCGAAAGTGGGGGCAATGTATGCCTACCATATGGGGAATGCGCCCTTTAATCCGGAAACCGGCATTCTTGATATTGATTATGATCTGAAAGATAAGCGGAATAACCGCCGTAAAGTCCGGTTGCGTTTACCGCATTTATCGCCGGTATTTCTCTACTCACTCAACCGAATTGAGGGGTGGATGAGCCGATATGACGAAGAACTTCGTAAGCTGGGTATTGATTACGTTGCGGAAGATATAAATCAGTCTTCTGTCACTTTGGATATCTCCCGTTTCAATGCCTCAAAGACCATGAGTCGGTCAGTGCCTGCATCGTTACCTGAACGTGAAGTCAGTGATGTAAAGTCAGACCGGGAAGAGCAAATCAAAATCATCGCCTCCTCGTTAAAAGCCAAAAAAGGTCTCCCCGACCGGGAACAACAAATCCGGGAGATTATTCGTTCGGTCGATTGCAAAGTGATGGATAAACGAGGGCTTGGGGGCGCAATCCATATTCATTTCAATGAACCAGACCATGAAGCGGCGCAAAAATTACTCAGCCTTGGGTTTAAACCTGTGCTGGGTAAATTTACTTACTGGAGCAAATAGTGTTTAAAAAATTGTTGGGTAAATTTATTAAAGAGAATACTTCACTACCTGCTTCATTTGTGCCGCTGTATGTAATGAAAGAAGAGGGGTTTGCTTTCCCCTTTAGTCTTGCCGATAGCGAAGATAACTGGCCTGTCGCCTCATGCCTGGAACAGCTTCATGAGGAAGATTATGTTTCACACTGGTCTGATTGCTGGTTTCTTAGCTGGGATGATTTTTATCACATCCGGAAAAATGACGACTATGCCAGCAGTCTGGCGATTTTTGCTTTCCCCCCACAGCGCAATCTGACGGCTCATCTTGCTGCAACAGGAAGCATTAGCGATGACACTTTTCGCGTTTTCATTGATAAATGGACCCTACCTGATGACTATCGCCCCGTTGAGATAACCAGCACAGGAGCCAGCTTTTCCTCTGCGGAAGGCACCTTTGTGTTAAGTGAAGAGAACTGGCAGCTTCTGGACGCACTACACCAACTCAGATTGCAGCAGCGACAGACGCCGGGCGAAACGGTCAACCAAACCCGTTGGGCCAAAATACGGCGGCAGGCCAAAAAAGCAGGGGCAAAACTGGATGACTATCTCGCGAAAACGATCGTCATCAGGCCGGAATCGTTGCAGTTAAAACTGCGAAAATCGCTGGTGGTGGATACTCCGGTACTGGAAATTGAACCTGTTTTTGATGAGCAGCCTGCCAACTGGTTACAGAGTTTTGACCGTACGCAACAGGTACAGGATCGTTACCGTGTTTTAGGGGACGACGGTGTCTTAAACCATGTCATTCTTTCCCCTGAAGTCAAAGACGTCTTGACCTCCGTGCACGCTATTACGGGACGTCGCGTGGCGGGGGATGATGCGCTCTCATTTGTTCGCAACCCCTACACCTGGATTGGTGAAGAGGCGAGCCAGGTGCTCGATCCTGACGTTTATGAGCAGAATTTGCAGGACGCCGGGATCTACTTTTATGATTTCCGTCTGGAGCCGCAGATTGATGAAAACAGGCAAATTGCGGCGGTAACGCTTCTTCTCAGCCCCAGAACTGAGCAATCTGTGGCGGATGAAACCTATATCTTTAAACGTCCAGGTGAACTGGCGGCGTTGCTCTCTGAATTGGAGCAAAAGTTAGCGGCACAACTGCCCGCCGGAGTCTGGCAGGGTTACGATCTGGAGCTTTCCAGATTCAGCCAGGAAGAACTGCAAGGTTATCAGGCGTTGCTTGAAAACTGGCAGCACCAGGCGGCGGGAATGAATTTTACCCACGTCCTCGATCTGAACAAATACAGCGACCGGGTTATCGGGATCGGTGAATTTGAAAAAATAAGTTCGCCTTATCTGGTCAAAAGTGAAAGTGAAAAATGGCTTCCGGAGAACCTTGCGCAAGAGATGTGCGAGGCCATGTTCTCTGGCTGGGATCTCGATAATCATCAACATTTTCAGGAACTGGAAGAGCGGCTGGAAGAGGCAAAAGCCACGGATGCGCCGGAAGTCGCCATGCCCTGGAACGACAACCTTTTGCCCCGTGAAGAAGCAGAAATTTTCCACGATAAATGGAAAAAGAAAATCGACGGTGAAATAAATGATGGCGTAAGTAGTGAACCGGTCAGTCGTGCCGTTCTGCTGATAGAACAAAATATCGAGCAGGCGCTGTATGTTAAACAACGGCGGGATTCCTTGCTCGGCGCACATCAGGCAGAAGTCGAACTGCCGATGATCCTCAAAACGTCCATTCAGCTACGTGAACACCAGCGTAAAGGGGTAGCGTGGCTCCAGCAGTTGTATCTAAAGTCGCCAATAGAGACGGCGGGATGTTTACTCGCAGACGATATGGGGCTGGGTAAAACCTTACAGATTCTAACTTTTCTCATCTGGCATCGTGAACGTTTCCCGGATGCGCCTCCTTCGCTGATTGTTGCTCCGGTGTCGCTACTCGATAACTGGGAGCGCGAGGTTGGGAATTTCTTCCTGCGCGAGCAGGTGTCGATTTTAAAACTCTACGGTAATGAACTTAAGGCTAAGAAATGCGCGAAAGAGAGCATCCCCCAGGCGCTTAAAAGTAAGGGGATTAAGAACTTACTACAAAGTGACTGGGTGGGGGACGCGCATATTGTTCTTACCACCTATGAGACGTTACGCGATCAGGAATTTTCCCTGGCTCGCCAGCCCTGGTCCATAATGGTGTGCGACGAAGCGCAGAAAATTAAAAATCCGGCGGCATTAATTACCCAATCGGCAAAAGCCATTCAGGCACAATTTAAAGTCGCATGTACCGGAACTCCGGTCGAAAATACCCTTGTTGATCTGTGGTGTTTATTTGACTTCGTTCAACCGGGGTTGTTGGGGGCTTTAAACAATTTTGGTAAAGATTATTTACGCCCAATTGAGCAACAGAATGATAATGCTGTCCTCGAATCGCTACGTAAATTAATTGAACCGCAGACGCTGCGCCGCACCAAAGAAGAAGTGGCGAAAGACCTGCCGGAAAAGATTGAAGATCAACGCTGTAAACAGTTGAATATGCTGCCATTGCAACGGGAGCTCTATACCCACTCGGTTGCAAGCTGGCGAAACCAACAGGAGATCAGCGAAGGGCTGGATCAACGAGGCTCAGGTATGCTGGGGTTACTGCATCGCCTGAAACTTATTTGCGCATGGCCTTATTCCGTAAGTGCAGATTTGCGCTTACGGAACGATGCTCCGAAAGTAAAATGGCTGCTGGAGACATTAAACGCCATTCGCCAGTCATCTGATGACAAAGTGATTATTTTTACGGAACTGCGCGATATTCAACGAGAACTGCAACATCTGATTGTGCAGCATTTTGGCTTTAAGCCTTTTATTATTAATGGTGATACCAGCACCAAATCTGGCAGCGATCAAAATCGTCAGAGTCTGATCGATGCATTTCAATCAACGCCCGGTTTTAACATCATTATTTTATCCACCATCGCGGTTGGGTTTGGCGTCAATGTCCAGAAAGCAAATCATGTCATCCACTTTACCCGTTGCTGGAATCCGGCGAAGGAAGATCAGGCGACCGATCGGGCATACCGTATCGGGCAGCAGAAAGATGTTTACGTCTATTATCCGACGGTGCGTGATACTCAGTTAATGACTTTTGAAGAAACGCTGGATGAATTACTGAACCGACGCCGGGCATTGGCGAGAGATATGCTCAAAGGGGCAACCGATCTGACCGCCGCAGATTTTGAAGCAGTGCTGGCGGGTACTCCCCTGGCGTAGGGAATGCCATGGGCGAGTAAATCGACAGGGATTTGCTATTGCTTTATTAATGAACAACAAAGATATTTTGTGAATGTACGAGTTGACATTCATATGAAAAAAATCATAATTCCGTCATGTTCGCGTAGGGCAGTTTCTGTATCTTATGCATCGCACTAGGGCCTGACAGGAAATATGCTGTAAGGTTCGTATCAAAAAACCGCCATTAGCTCATCAGGAAGAGCAGACGACAACCAGGATTGTTGTATGGTACGGGGTTCGAGGCCTCGATGGCGGTCCAATTTCTCAATTGGGTTGGTTACAATTATCAGCTCACCGATGTGTCACTCCTTCATAAATCAGCCGTAGCGCAAAGACACCAATAATCGCACCAATAACCCGACTGGCAACGCGCTGCATACGCCCGTATGCACGACGCACGGCGGGTAAAGAAAACGCCTGACTAAGAAATACACGCCAGATAATAGATGCGAGCACAATCCCCGCCCAGGCCATAAACCGCGCCCAGGTCGGCGTTTCTGCGCTTAACGTCACTGAGAAGATACTGATAAAAAATAAAACTGTTTGTGGATTAGAGAGATCGGTAATGAGTCCACGGCGGAAAAATACATACCAGGGAGCATTAAGCGGCTGCTGTAATGCGCTCATCTGTGGTGTTGATTGTCGGCGCATACTGTTCCAGGCAAACCATAAAAGATAAGCGCCGCCGACGATTTTAATGAGTGAGAAAATCTCTTCACACTGGGTAATGAGCGTCGCCATCCCAAACAATCCCAACCCGGAATAGATGGCATCGCCAAGCGCCACGCCAAGCCCGGTGAGTACACCTGCACGACGGCCTGAGGCCAGGCTGGTTTGTACCACGACAAAGAGATTTGCCCCCGGATTAAAAAAGGTGATGACGAACAATCCGACGGTCAGGTAAACGGCGTGCAAAGGGTCCATAGTGATTTCACCCATAAATAAGCTGAATTAACTTCATCATATTTATAGTAAAAATGACTGAATGCGAGCGCGATCACAAAGGTTGTCGATCTAAGAGAGTGCCACCCGTACTGTGACAGGTGGCAAAGGGGTATCAGAAGAGATATTTCATGCCCAGCATTCCCTGGGTATCGCTGTAACCATTGTCACCCAACTGCTGGGCGACGTTGCCCCACAGTTGCAGACGCGGGGTAAGCTGACCTTCTACCCCCATTTTTAACTCGCCAATATTACGCGTGCCAGTAATTGCATCGCTGATGCCATCCATTTTCACGCTGTAATTGCGTGAGTTATAAATCCAGTTGGCTTCCACGAAAGGCTGGAAAGAACGCTCTTTATGATCATCAATAGCATGATGACCTTGCAGATACGCTTTCACCCCCAGACGTGTTTGCAGGTTGCCTTCGGTGCTGTCCTCAACCAGCGTGCCATTGTCTTCCGTATGATTGTCTGCCTTCACATCCATCCACGTCAGTTGCATTTTGGGCTGCAACCAGTAGCTGGTGCGGGCATCAGCGCTTTCACCGAGACGGAAGGTGTAACCCGCTTCAACGGCAGCAGTGATACCGTCAGAGTGATATTTCTCACTGGGCAGATACTCGCCGGAGACGCTGTTATCAAACCAGTTATAGAGCAACCAGCTGTCAACATAAATCCCTGTTTTGTCTGCTTCGTTAGCGTACCAGGTGCCATACACGCCCACACTGTAGCCGTGGATTTGCCCACGTGAGCTGTACCCGGTCAGGCTGGAATGCGTGTGACTCTTGCTGTTGGCATAGCCAGCCATCAGGCCGAGATGCCAGCGATCGAGTGCGTTACTGCTCCATTGCGCAAGATCGCCGCCCAGTTGCAGAACATAACGGTTGCTCTGGGTATTCAGTTCATCCGAACGATCTTTAAAGCGGTTATGCCCGCCAATGTTACGCATCCACAAACTGGTTACTTTCTGCTCGCCAGTGAGCAGGTCGGTGTATTGTGTTTCCCCCAGACGGTCATGCAGCCGGGTATTAAACAGCGTATTTGCCGCCTGAATATTGGCCAGATAGCTACCAATTTCCGGGCGATACTGATGTTTTCGTTCTGGTTGTGGAACAGATGGCGTAACAGGTGGCTCCGGTGTCACAGGCGGTTCTGGTGTTACAGGGGGCTCAGGTGTTACAGGTGGCTCTGGATCGGGTTCCGGGATGACGGGCAGTACCGGAGGGATATACGGCCCTGCGGGAATTTCACTGGTTAAAAACCAGTTCTGGTTGTCGCTTTTTGTCACGTTGTAATCATAAGGACCGGCAACAATACGTCCCTCTTTACTGAAAACGCCCTCTGACAGGCCGTCAACCTCGACAATTTTTATCCCTTCCAGGGTTTCCGCGCCCAGGCCGCCCGCATTGTTGACCATAATGCGGGTGCTACCGGAAGTATCACCTTTTATGATGAGTTTATCCGTTACGGAATTATCATCGCCTAATACAGTATGCATGACTAACAGGCCATCATCGGCGGTGTAGTTGCCGTTAATGGTCAGTGTGGTCGGCGTGAACTCGTGACCCTGTTCATACGAAGACAACGTTGTTGTTCCAGCCAGCGCCAGAGTATTTAATGTTTGCGAATAAGTGTTTAAATCGAGATGGCCTTCACTGTCGACAATATAATCGGAGTTGGAGCTGAAGGTATTTTCTTTACCTGCGCGTAGACTGCCTTTGGTTATATTGGTATCACCAGCATAGCTATTGGAACCAGATAATGTTGTCGTTCCTGAGCCAACTTGATTAATCTGGCCGTTCCCCTGAATATCGGAGGCCAGCAGAAAATCGGTACTGGAGTGATTAAAGTTTACTATCGACGTGGAGGAAGGATCTACGGCTCCCAAATGAATAAATGGCGTATTAATCGAACCAGCAGGCTGTTCAGCCTCACCTTGCGCACCACCAATATTTATAATGCCTGTTGCGCCAGGGGCAACGGTCACCAGGATAGACGAATTTGAATTAATGGTTGCATTGTTGCTAACAGTGAGGATGCCGGTAGTCGTAACCGGAACATCAGGGCTAAATCCGCCAAGAGAAATAGATTGGGCATTCAAGATTGAATTTTTACCGTCAACCAGAACATCTCCATAACTAGTGAAATTTTCTGATATCCCATTGGCTGGATAAGCATATCCTATATTGAGTTGAGCTAAGGATGTGAGTGTTCCGCCATTCGTAATATGTAGGCTACCTGTCCCCAGATTGCCAACAGTAGTATTTTTAGATGTAACTGACGAGTTTTCGCCATCAATAAACATCATCCCTTTGGCATCACCAATCCTTAGTTCCTGCAGGCCACTTATCTTACTGCCTTCTAACACATATACGGTACCGGAACCATCCCTTACACCCAGCTCCATCATGACATTAAGCTGCCAGTTGGTATGGTTTAATAAAGTGATGGAACCTTCAGCATTATTACCTATGGTAGAGTATCTGGTAATAATTGGCATATTATCAAGGAGAGTGTAGCCATTAGAGTTTTCGCCAACAATCAAAAAACCAAATTGCCCCCATTTGGGATTGTAACCCTCTGAGGCAATGAGTTTTAATTCTTCATTATTATTGACGACAACTCTGGTATTATGATTTTCGGGAAGGTTAACGGCCAGAGATACTGGTGTGTATAATATTGTTGAAATGGCTATAGCCAGGGCTGATAAAGCATGTTTTGTTAACTTCATATCACTCACTTTCATCCTTAAATATAAATAGCGAGATGTGTTTTATTGCACTATTTTCTTCCTGAAGCCTTGTAAGGTATATGTATACAAGTTATATGATAATATCTGTAATGTCGCCAGTTAGAATCTTTTTCAAGTGCTTGGTGTTCATTGTTTTTTTATGCGTTTGTGGTTTGTAAGTGATGTCAATGCATTTTCTTATTGTCCTTAAATAAAATAATAATGAATTATCTGAAGGTTTCCGTAAATGAAATAAAGAAAATCTATAGAAATCATATTTATATGTTTTAGCTTTTCTTTTGTTCGGAAAAATAGCAGGGTTTGTGTGAGTTTTGCATTGAGTTGTGGGTGGATTGGATATTTCAGATTTTTGTGAAAAATATTTAATAAGCGCTATCGATAATTGTGGCAAGAGTTATTAAACCGCAGGGCGAGTTTAGCGCGCATTAAGAAAAATACAAATATATTCTCTTTTCCTGTGGTTTTTTCCTGAACGCTGAACCACTTATTAATCAACCCAGAATGATGGCTATTAGCTTCAGGGTATTAGCCTAATCACACATCATGGCCGGGTACGACGGTAGCGTAAGAGAGGTCGGATATATGAATGCAACTAACTTCCGTTACACAGATGAAAAATAACTTGCACAACGCAGGTGTTCATACACGGTGTGTAAAGGAACTATAGTGATTTCACCCATAAATAAGCTGAATTAACTTCATCATATTTATAGTAAAAATGACTGAATGCGAGCGAATCATAAAGACCAGGGTTCGAAAAAGAGTGCCACCTGTACGTGACAGGTGGCAAAGTGGCATTAAAAGAGATATTTCATGCCCAGCATTCCCTGGGTATCACTGTAACCATTGTCGCCCAACTGCTGGGCGACATTGCCCCACAGTTGCAGACGCGGGGTAAGCTGACCTTCTACCCCCATTTTTAACTCGCCAATATTACGCGTGCCAGTAATTGCATCGCTGATGCCATCCATCTTCACGCTGTAATTGCGTGAGTTATAAATCCAGTTGGCTTCCACGAAAGGCTGGAAGGAACGGTCTTTATTATCATCGATGTGGTTATGGCCTTGCAGATACGCTTTCACCCCCAGACGCGTTTGCAGGTTGCCTTCGGTGCTGTCCTCAACCAGCGTGCCATTGTCTTCCGTATGGTTGTCTGCCTTCACATCCATCCACGTCAGTTGCATTTTTGGCTGCAACCAGTAGCTGGTACGCGCATCTGCGCTTTCACCAAGACGGAAGGTATAACCTGCTTCAATGGCGGCGGTGATGCCGTCAGAGTGATACTTTTCACTGGGCAGATACTCGCCGGAGACGGTGTTATCAAACCAGTTATAGAGCAACCAGCTGTCAACATAAGTTCCGGTTTTGTCTGCTTCGTTAGCGTACCAGGTGCCATACATACCCACGCTGTAGCCGTGGATTTGCCCACGCGAGTTGTACCCGGTCAGGCTGGAATGCGTGTGACTCTTGCTGTTGGCATAGCCAGCCATCAGGCCGAGATGCCAGCGATCGAGTGCGTTACTGCTCCATTGTGCAAGATCGCCGCCAAGTTGCAGAACATAACGGTTGCTCTGGGTATTCAGTTCATCCGAACGGTCTTTAAAGCGGTTATGCCCGCCAATGTTACGCATCCACAAACTGGTCGCTTTCTGCTCGCCGGTGAGCAGGTCGGTGTATTGTGTTTCCCCCAGACGGTCATGTAGTCGGGTATTAAACAGCGTATTTGCCGCCTGAATATTGGCCAGATAGCTACCAATTTCCGGGCGATACAGATGTTTTCGTTCTGGTTGTGGAACAGATGGCGTAACAGGCGGCTCCGGTGTCACAGGCGGTTCTGGTGTTACAGGGGGCTCAGGTGTTACAGGTGGCTCAGGATCGGGTTCCGGGATGACGGGCAATTCCGGTGGGGTATACGGCCCTGCGGGAATTTCACTGGTT
>NZ_VATT01000034.1:0-90876 GCF_005781225.1 Escherichia sp. E4736
CAGTTTTTGTTGACCACTACATATAAACCCCTGTTAGACTTGATAGGGGGTAGCTCACAGTGACCTACCGTTACTACCAATCATCACATAGCACTCACCCTGTGTAATGCCTTTCTATGTGTGTGCCATAATCCCCCTATATTCCCTGTGTAAATCATAGAATAATGCTCTCTATTCCCTGTGTAATTCCATACTAAAAAATTCAATGAAAAGCAGCTTAAAAGTGCAATTCTTACTTTCTTCACTTTTACATCACTTTCGCAAAACCTTGTGTGATGCGGCTTACAGCACACCATCAGAAATTGTTGGCTAAAAATTGTTCTGCTTGTTTCTGAACGAGTTTTCTCGTTTGTGCAAATTTTAAAATTTATTTTGTTTTTACAGCCTTATTTCGTGTAATGCGTGGCATAGCAAGCCCTTTTCTTGTGTTGTCAAGACATTTGGCAACGTTCAAACATCTGTTTAGAAATGCCAAATTGTTGATCTAACAAATAAACCTGTATAAACAGAACACCATTTAATCTATTCCCCTGTGTAATCCACTACATCACACGATAAAAACAAAAAAAACCTTTAATTATATTTCATAGCATACAAAAGTCAACATAAGCCCTCTCGTGCTCCTACGTAAAAAATCCATCACTTTTCCCCTGATACATCAATTCAAGGCGTTCTATGTGTTCCTTAGTGCATATTACGTTTATTATGTTAAATGGATTTTGGCCTATATTTTGACCTGCACCCGCATAAACACTGGTTTCATCGCTTACAGCCCTTGTGAGACGTGGTGCTGTTTCTAGCATCTGATCCGACATAAAACCGATCATTCTCGTGTTTAGTGAAAGTTTAGTGAGAGACATTACAGAAAGGCTTTCTGTGTAATGATTTAATAGGTAAAAACGATGTTGATTACGCAAGAAAATTCCTTGCTGATATTTGGGGATTCTGGATTTTCCAGATCGGGGGGCGCTGAAAATCGCGTTAAGCACTTCTCGCAATCTAGCCATAAGGGAAGGGATATAGGTATTTAGATGTATTTATAGCTATTTATGGCTATTTATTTTTTATTTACCTTTATTTAAAAACAACCTTATAAATCAATAAGATACAGAACTATCTGTTTATATTTTAATCAATTAAATCAAGTTTAATACCCTTAAATACCCTGAAAATAGCCTTAAATACCCCAATAATTAATTTTAAGGCTTTCCGTGTTCTCTTCTGCATTATGAAAATGCAAAATAAGGCACAAAACAAGCTCACAGACGCATTAAACACACATCACCTGTACATTCCTATACCAAGCAATGAAAACAGCGTTAGAATGCGTCCTGTTGCGTTCTGGAGATTTTCAGAAATCCTCTCTAAGCCATTTCAACTCACTAAGGAGTTTTCTTTCTTCGTTCTCTCTCTGTTTACGCTCTAGCCAGGCTTTTCCTTCTGGCGTAGACAGGAACTTACGAGCGTGAATCTTGCGGTTATTACGTTTTATAGCTGCAATGTTTTTCATCGTGTGCCTCTGTATTCATATGAAAATTAACAAGTTACATACTACACAGGGAGACTACGCATAAAACACAATACAAGTAAAGATACATTTTCAAGACAATAGGAGCCATAAAGCGCCTTTGATGGTTATACCAAAAAATAAGCGCCGTAGGCGTATCCACTAAAAAGGGCTTTTTCACAAAAGCTATGAAGTCTTAGCAGTTCTTCTCTTATCAGGCACCCGTTGTACTCCGGTGGACGAAACCGTGCTAGAGCTTGATTCTTTCCCGATCAAGTTAGGTTTTGAAGAGGTGGGCTTTAATCCACTATTGCACTTAAAACTCTTCCCATCATTTAGCCTGTTTATCCTCTGCAACGTCTCACGACGTGTAGCATCATTGGACACCGCGCCAGGTGTGGAACATCTTGCTAAGAGTTTTGGTAGAAGGTTTAGAGACGGTGGCACGTCTTCCAGCTTCAAAGGAACTTGTTACGAGGTTGAGCCTGGGAACTACTCGCCCATACGTGTTACACTACCAAAGCCCATAACAACGTATAGGCGTTTGTAAGTGATAACAGAAGATACAATTTCTTAGAGAAGTTAAGCTAAGTTATTGATTTTCTTGATGGTGCCGATAATAGGAGTCGAACCTACGACCTTCGCATTACGAATTATAAGAATCCGATTCTAATTCAAAGCATTACCCCATCAACACTGCGCTCACACGTCCCACCACATCAAAACATGTAAAGCCTTGCAAGCCATTGTGAGGCCTTATGTGTCTCAGTTTTGTCCCATCTTGTATTACGACTCGCATAGCCAATGAAGATAAACGTGACGACAAACGGCTCAGCAGTCTTCTTTTCTTTCACTACTTCCCCACACCCAACATGCATACCTTTCTGCCATAACTGTAGTGAATGTCTGCTATGAGCGAAGAGCGGAAGTTTAAATTTCGTTATAAATTGACATACCTAGTGTGAAAAAAGTAATAAAGATGCAACTAAACGATTGTGCTCACATCTGGATTCAAAAAATGAAGAGATATCTCAAGATGTGGAGTCGTGTTGCCGATATACATTAGTCAATAAGCTATGGGAGCTAAGCATGTTAAGAAACATGACTGACTTAGAACAAATAACCGCACTATTGTTAGTCGAAGCCGGTGAGTGTGCACGCTGGGAATACTCTGCTTCACTTCATTGCCCTAAAGGTCCGCTACTCGAATTCAGTACAGAAAAACTAGAGAATCGAGCAAATCCCTCTTCAGCATTGCTGGACTCAATCAGTAATCGGCCTAACTTTGTATTGCATCATAACCACCTGAGCGGGGAGTCCTTGAGCTTCGCTGATTGGCGAGGAGCATCCGTTTACTTCAATGAGATATACGCACACTGCAATGATGGAACCTCGTATTATGGTAGAGTGTTAAATAAAGAGAAAGTGTTGTCAGTAATACAAAATAAAAAAGACTTCATAGAGATGAATGCTGAGAACCATCTCTTTAATTATACAAAAAACATTCAACTTGATGCTTTTTTTAGAAAAGAAGTAATTTGTAGGGCTTTGAAAATCAGAGGGTACGTAGAGTATGGGTATTTATGGGGGGCGAAACAGGTTAACCATCAAGCTATTTTGACAATGAATATCCCTGGTATCCAAAGCATAGGGCAATTGGGAACTGCCTATGAGCGATGGATTCAATCTGCAGCCCTTGATTTATCAAAAGATAACTGGTGACCAGTCCTGCTAAGGGGATAGCCTGATGTTATTAAATTCCGCTTGTGACATACAGTGAGCAGAGTTAGGATAGGACTGAAAATGCTGCGAATTTGGTTGCGCTCCACTGCCGGAGCAGAGTTCAACTCTGATATTATCACCTACTTTCATGAGGGTTAAATTATCATGTATGAAGTTTTTTCGCGCCAATCATTACCGTCAAAAAAATATAGAGAACTTGTTGGCACTGCCGTTTGTGTTTTCAACTCCAACAATGGTTTTATCATTGAAAATATTTTAAGGGAAGATGATGATGAAAGTTACAACTGGTATGCGTTAATAGATAAAACTTCTGGCCAGCTTAAAATCCCTATCAAAGAAACCATTTCAAAAAAATCAGACGATACTATTGCTACTCTTTTTGAAGAGCTTGTCATTATCCGCAATAGAATAATGCATAGTTTTCGCATCACCGCTCCGGAAGGTATCTCATCAGATAATGATAACCAGATGTTAGCAACTAAGTATAAGGATGGAAATCAAATAATAATAACTGAAGAGTATTTATTAGACTTCATAAAAAAGAATGAAGAGCTATCTTCAAAATTACATGAATTTAGAGGTTTCTGAAAAATTAATATTTATCCTTTTTCTTGTATAAAATCTCACTTGTAATAAATAATGGATGAACTCCAGTCAGGGTTTAATCTTTCATATTCTATTGGAAATATATCCCATATGACTTGTTTCTCGTAGATGATCTCATCATCACGTTAGTAACGTCCGCTCCTGGCACCAAGCGGACAGCCTCTTGGATCTGAAGGTCCCCCTTTAAGCGAGAAAAGGACATTTAATTTTCAAGTCGTGGAAATCGAAGGCAGTACCTGCCGGAGCCATTGCATCGAAGCCTGGATAATATCCAGGCTTCACCAGGCTCATTTATAAAATGCTGTGGTAAGGATTACTCAACGGTCACGACTATTTTGCCTACCTGGCCATTGGCCTCCATATAGCGCTGGGCGTCTGCAATCTCTTCGAACGGGAACGTTTTATCGATGACCGGTTTCAGTTTGCCAGCTCGTAAGCCTTCTGTTATGAAGGATTTTGCGCGCGCCATTTTTTCAGAATCAGTCGTGATTTCAAACAGCTCATATCCACGCAGAGTGAGATGCTTACCGAGAATATTAAATACAGGCACAAGCATGTCACGGCTATCGAGCGCGCCATACTGGAAAAACATGCCCTGTGATGCCATCACCTGCGTCAGTTTTGCCACGTCCGGCCCGCCGACGGGATCAAAAACAATATGGGCACCTACGCCATCTGTTGTTCGATTGATTTCAGCAACCATATCCAGCTCTGCAGTAGCAATGACGGCAGCTGCGCCAGCTTTCAGTAGCATTTCACTTTTTTCAGAGGTCCGAGTGAGTGCAATTGGGTTTGCACCCAGCATGTTAGCTATCTGTATGGCAGCCAGACCTACGCTGCTTGATGCTGCGCGGATCACAACATTCTGACCAGCCTGAAGATTGCCATATTCAACCAGCGCACCATAAGCGGTGACATACATCATCCAGCTTGCAGCGGCTTCCTCAAAAGAAAGGTTTTCAGGATGCTTCACGATAGCATGCACAGGTGCATTGACCACTTCACCGTACATACCGTATTCATTAAACATAAATGAAGGGATAACGCTGACCAGATCTCCAATGGTAAACTCATCAACATTCTCACCTACGGCCTGCACAACGCCAGCCGCTTCATAACCAAGACGTGCCGGAAATTCCGGCTCAATAACATACTGGCCGTTGCGGTACATGATTTCTGCACGGTTGATACCTATCGCATGTACGCGGATCTGCACTTCACCCGCTGTCGGCGCAGGCACCTGTACATCAACAAATTCCAGCACTTCCGGGCCTCCGGTACGGTTAAAGGTAATAACTTTAGACATATTCAGCTCTCTTCAGTTAAAGGCACTCCTTCAGAATAATGCCGAAGGGATGCCCGAATCATTTGTGAACAATCTACGTTGTTACAAACACACCAGAAATAGCTGAGAGGGAACTTCAGTATTAATTATCCATTAACAATCCGCCTGCTTCAGCGGATCTGCGTGGCCAGAACATCACTGAACCAGTCGATAAAGACGCGCACTTTTGGAGAAAGGTAGCGCCTGTCGGGATACATCACTGACACGGGCTTTGACACCGATGGGTATTGCGGCAGAATCTCTTCAAGAGCGCCGGAAGCAATATGGGGAGCAACGGCATCATAGGTAGCTTGGATAATGCCCAGACCAGCCAGAGCACAGGAAAGCAGAATATCGGAATTATCAACCAGCAGGCTGCCCGCAGGACGTAGCGAAACAATGCTCCCGTTTTCGATAAACTTCCATTCCATGACGTCACGACTGTGGTCGCTAAAAAAGTTAATTGCCCGATGTTTATCCAGATCCGCAAGTGTTTCTGGCCGCTCATGCTGCTGCAGGTAAGACGGGGCTGCACAGGTAACCATCCGGATGTCACCAAGACGTCTGGATATAAAACTAGAATCCTGAAGCGCACCCAGGCGGATAAGGCAATCTACGCCTTCCGTGATCAAATCAGTTTTTTTATCCGAAGAAACCAGCACAACTTCAATACCTGGATACAGTGTCTGAAAATGCCTAAGATTAGGGATCAATATGGAATGCGCCAGCGCCAGGGGCACATCAAGTCTCAGGCGTCCTCGCGGTGGAAGAGTCGGTGAAAAACTGGCCATCATGTCATTAACTTCGGCCAGGACATGCCTGGCATGATGATAGAACTCATCCCCTTCAGCAGTAACGCTCAGCTTTCGGGTTGTGCGATAAATGAGTTTTACACCCAGATCATGCTCTATCTGCTGTATTGCTTTGCTCACGGTGGGGCGATGGATCTGAAGTACATCAGCAGCTTTAGTGAAGCTACCCTGCTCAACAACCTGTATGAAAATATTTAGGTATTCAATCATGTTGGCATGCACGTGATCACCTGTTTTGTAGGCTGTTTAAAACTGACATTGTAAAGTAAACCATCCCAACGACATTATTTTTTTCGTTCAGATAAGGGCTTCCTGGCTGTCATAATGTCCGCTTCTGGCACATAGCAGCCCTAGAAATGGTGGCGTATAGTCATAGATGGTCGGTGGGAGGTGGTGCAAATCCTCTCATGCAAAAAAATACGTAAAATCTATAATGGCTGGAAATCATTCCATACTCGCACTATCGATAGCTCACCAGCCAGCCGCAGTATTCCGCCATGACAAGTTGCTGCGACTTTTTATGTTGAACGGATAAATACCCAGACCAGCAGACACGCCACCACCGGCACAGAAAAATCCATCAGGCTTGCTACATCCCACGCGCGTGGATCAAAACCGCCCCACCACGGCATATTCATACGCTTGCCGTGCCCGAACATTTCAATCCAGCGATATTCTGCCTGGGTGTGTTCACGCGCAATGAAGAACGTACAACCGGCTATAGCTCCGTAAGCCCAGTTTCCGGTAAAAAGGCCAATCAGTACCTGCGCAGCCACAGCACAAAGTGCATGAAGGAAAGGTGTTATATCCATTTTCATCCTACCCAATAAAACGGGGCGCTCGGCCCCTTAATATTATTTAGACACAAGCGTCGCCTCAATTGCAGATAATCTTTGTCTTAATTCTGCGTTTTCTTCTTCCAGTGCTGTTATTCTGTCGTCTGACTCTCTGGCTACCTGAACAAGCAAGCCAGTAACACCAGAATAATCTACAGTGTAATACCGTTCACCTTCTTCTCCATCTAATCCACTCCCACCGTCTGGATATTTCATCATAGACCCTACGGCTTCGGGGATGGCTTCCAGGGCTTCTTGTGCAATAACACCAGCGTAAGGCATACCGTTTTCTTTAAGCGTGTATGTATAGCCGTTCATTTTACGAATGCGGTCGGTTGCATTATCGATCACCTGAATATTGTCTTTCAGATCCCGGTCAGAGCCTTGATTAAATGCACTTGCATTACACGCGCCGTTAACCGTTAATTCGTAGGTATTGCTGGTAGTTTTCTGTGCGTAGAACATATACAGAGCCTCATCTACGCCAACTTCATAAACAACCGGGCGGCTAGAATTGCCCCATATTCGAGTTGTTACGCCAGCGTGAGCGGTTCCCTGTGTATTTAATGTCATGGTTGACCCATGATTAGCATATTTGATTTGTAATGTGTCTGTGTAATCAAATTTAATCATGGCGTTATCAACACGATTCCCATAAGACATGAGGCACTTACCCATTTTCAAGTAACCTTCATTTCCTGGGAAAATCAATGTCCCACCGTAAAGATCGCTAAAATCCCAGAAGATACCTTTTGTTCCATTGTGTGTGACAATCCTTGTCATTGTATCTTTAGTGCCGTCAATATTTTTTCTGGTGTACATCTCACTATAAGCGTTTTCGGTTTCTCCTGTCTTATTTGACAAGTGCATCTTACCGCTAAATATAGTTCCAGTTGTGGGCAATGACTTTTGATCATAGATTACATTACAATAACTATTCCATGTTGTTTTATTGTCTACATATGATTTTGTTGCATAGCTTCCTTGATCAGTTTTTAGTTTACTAACATCGGATTTTAGCGTTTTGATGTCATCAGGAATTACTGTCGATGTAGCCATTTTTCTTCCTCACATCCAGCCACGAAGTTGATGCTCAACAGCAACCACGTATTCATCGAATATTGACGGTGTTTTCACATCATTAATGATGCGCATGTTTACAAAATATCCGTCTTCCTTAACACATACCGGCTCGCCATCTTCAGTAAGTTCTCCGGTTTCTTTGTACACGTTACCTATCACGTCAATAAGAATATCATCCTGCATCGACTCGTCATCATAATAGCCCGTGCTATCCATGAAGGCCGAAAAGTCGGCCCTGTCTGCAAATTTGAGTGTTAAATCTTTCATTTAATACTCTCCCCCATTTGCGCATCAGTTAATTCTTTATGCCATATTCTCAGGTTACGAACGTGACCAAACAAGTGGCGGTCTCCGCCAGCAGAAGTTCCCCCAATACGTATTTCATGTGCAGCTCCGGTATTCTTCCATGACGAAGTCTGAACAGGTGACAGGTAACCATTACAACAGCAACGAAATTCAGTCGAGCTATTACAGACAAAACCAGCAATCATTTTGCGCCCGGCCTTCACAGATGGACTAAGATATGCAGATCTCACTCCAAACTGAACATAAGGTAAAGGCTCTACATCCGGACTTGTAGGCTTCCTGAAAGCAAATACCAGTTGTTCATCATTAGTCGCCACGCCAATAGTGGTTAAAATTCGTGGGGCCTGATTTGGCGTAGAGTCCCAATTTTTATGTATTTCAACAAGACAGCTTAAAGGGACAGAACTTATGTTATTTCTGGTTGAAAAAATAACCATATCACTGGCGCGCGTGGTTGGTGTGTTTCCGGAAATA
This sequence comes from Escherichia sp. E4736, assembly GCF_005781225.1. Taxonomy (NCBI): domain Bacteria; kingdom Pseudomonadati; phylum Pseudomonadota; class Gammaproteobacteria; order Enterobacterales; family Enterobacteriaceae; genus Escherichia; species Escherichia sp. E4736. Next base: position 8,692 of record NZ_VATT01000034.1, read on the forward strand.
ATAAACGATGAAGCGCATGGCCCTTTTTCAATTTGCGGCGTAGTCATTGTTAATGACGAATCAGAAGAAAAACCACCATCTTCAGGATTGGTTATAAAAAAACCGCATACCACTTCGTCAATATTCTCTGCGGCGGTATATGTTGTTTCAAAGTAACACCAGTCCCCCTGTTTTTCCGTTCTGAATGTCACCAGCGCCTTATTACCGTACGCCTTAACCTCACCTGTATCTGGCTCCAGACATACATCAACGGATGTTTTAACATTTTCGCCAATAACAAGAGATATATGGACGCGACAACGTGAATTAACTCCACGAAAGCGGGCAGAAAAAGTGCAGGTTTCACCGATGGACAGAGAAAACCTGTTCTCTCCTGTTACACTATGAATCTGATAACTACTGGTTGTGCCTACAAGACTGTCTGTCACGGTGACGGTTGCATAATTAAAACCGTAATTATCAACCCCATACTCTTTCGCCAGTAAACTGTGGTAGTACCACAATTCCGGTGTATTAGAATTTTTTAGATAGTTAGTTCTCTGCCCTTCAATTAACAGCCCTTCTTTTTCAAAACGTGGCTCATTAATTTCTGCAATGGTAAGAGCGCCGGACTTATTGATATAGGTCGCGGAACTCGCGCGGGAAAACGGGACAATTTTGTCGGATGGTATAGTGACCACATCATCGCGCACTGTTATTTTTTTATATCCCGGGCCAAATCCGGTGATCATATCCATCGAGTCATTAAACGGTATCCACACATCAGGCAACGGCTGCAAAACTTGTTTATACGGCTCAGCTGCCTGGCTTGCGTACTCCCTGGCTGCATCTTCACTTGCTTTAGCCGCTGTCTGGCTTGCAGCGGATGCTTTCGCCGAGTTAGCCGCCGCAGTCTCGCTCGCCTTTGCGTTGGTTTCACTGGTTTTTGCAGCTTTTTGACTGTTGGCTGATGCAGTGGCAGAAGAAGCCGCCGCACTTGCAGAACCAGCTGCGGCACTCTCGCTTTGGGCCGCTGCATCCTGACTGTTTTTCGCCGCAGTTTCGCTGGCTTTGGCATTTGTTTCGCTGGTCTTCGCTGCCGTCTGGCTGGACTTTGCGTTAGTTTCACTCGTCTTCGCTGCTTTCTGACTGTTAACCGCAGCAGTTGCTGATCCGGCTGCTGAAGTCGCAGAACCGGCTGCCGCGCTCTCACTTTCAGCTGCTGCAGCCTGGCTGTTTTTCGCCGCAGTTTCACTGGCTTTGGCATTCGTTTCGCTGGTTTTCGCTGCCGTCTGGCTGGACTTTGCGTTGGTTTCGCTCGTCTTTGCGGCTGTTTCGCTATTTTTCGCGTTGGTTTCTGATTTTTTGGCTGCTGTCGCGGAGTTTGCCGATGCAGTCTGTGAGGCCGCTGCCGCCTGTGCGCTGTTAGCTGCATTCGTTTCTGAGGTTTTCGCCGCGTTCTTCGATGATGCCGCTGCAGTTTCGGATTTCTTTGCCGCCGCTGCGCTCTGAGAGGCAGCTTCAGCGTTACGTGCTGCTTCTTCCACCATAGCCTCAAAACGGCGCAATGCCTCCGGCATGACATCATCTTCCGTCATGGCACCGAGAAAATCATTCAGCGTCCCCGGACTGGAACCTTCATAGACGGTAATGGTTCCGGCATGTGAAGGCGGAAAACCTTCAACCAGCAGGATAACGCTGTACTGGCCATACTCAACATCCATGCTGTAACGCCCGGCTTCATCCGGATTTTCAGAGGCCACCGTGTTCACCAGTACCGTGGTGCTGTTACGCTTTGCCTTCAGTTGAATAGTGCAGTTCTGTATTGGTTTTCCCGCACCATCTTTCAGCACACCTGAAATCTGTACTGCCATACTCACTCCACAAATATAAAAGGCGCCATTTCTGGCGCCCGTATTGGGGTTATAAATATTTCAACGGATACTGATACCGGAAGCAGCTTTTTTGGTCACAATCACCGTACAGTCTGTGATGTTACCTGCGCCCTGATTGCCTTTCTGGAAAATCTTAAACTCCAGAGTGACACTACCACCACCACTCGGCATATCAATAACCGCACTGTAACTACCGGGAATGGCTCCTTTAGTTTCTCTGGATGCGATTAATACGCCGTTTTTGCGAACTTCAAAACCATAACCCGTGTATCGCGTACCTCCCGGGTTATTACCGCTCCCCGGATCGTCATACGCCACACCATTAAAAATAATGGGCGGAATAATAATCTGGCGATCAAAGTTATGATCATCGTAAATGGTGACTGTAACCGTCCCGCCTGGTGTTTCCGTATCGCCCCACGAGCCAGTTTTTTTCGGGAATGGCTTAGATACAGCTTTAACGAAGTCACCTCTGACCTGAGTAGCCTCGAGCATTCCCTTAATCGTACAGTTCTCATTTATCGTGACGTTGTTGAGCGTCCCGGAGTTCGCATTCACGTTACCGCTGATATCGGCATTTTTCGCCGTCAGCCGCCCGTCCGGTGTCAGGGAAAATACCGGCGGATTGCCGCCGCTGGTAATGGTGGGAGCCGTCAGATACTTCAGGAACACTTCGTTCATGAATATCTGGTTGCCCTGCGCCACAAACATCGGCGTTTCATTCCCGTTTGCCGGGTCAATAAACGCGATACGGTTAGCGGCAACCAGGAACTGGCTCAGTTTGCCTTCCTCTGTATCCTCCATGCTGAGGCCAAGCCCCGCGACATAATGTTTGCCGTCTTCGGTCTGCTCAATTTTGACGCCCCACATGGCATTCCATTTATCGTTGGCGTCTTTCCACTCTTTCGAGAACTCCTCCAGTTTGCTGGCGTTATCCTCCGTCAGCTCGACTTTTTCCAGCAGCTCCTTGCCGAGATGGGATTCGGTTATCTGGCCTTTGAAAAAATCCAGGTAACCTTCCGCATCATCGCTCGCCCGACCGACAGCCTCCACGAATGCCGATTTGCCAACGGTGTTCACACTGCGGATATAAAAATAATAATCATGGCCCGGTTTGATATTGATACTGGCGGCTATCCAGTACAGCGCCGTGCCAAGATAGTGGGCTGTGGTTTCAACCTGCCTGATATCCGCAATCCGCTTTTCCGAGAACCAGAATTCAAACTGTACCGTCGGGTCATAAACGGCAAGATGCGGCGTGGCGGTTATCTGAAAATAGCCCGGCGTCAGCTCAATCCGCGACGGCGCTGCCGGTGCGGCAATCCGGAACGATACCGACGCCGGATCGCCCTGCTGCCCCCAGGCATTTGCCGCCCGGACTGTCAGCCTGTAGTTTCCCAGCGCCAGTTGCGTGAAGCGGTATGTGGTTTCTGTCGTCCGGGCCGTGCTGACCAGCCGCTCACTGCCGTCATCCGCTGCCACGGTCAGGCGAAGCATAAAGCTCACCCCCTTCACCACCTTCGGCGTATCCCAGCGCGCCAGCACCTGGTATTCCCCGCTGTCTGCGGTGACTTCTGCGGTCAGATGCTGCACCGCTGGCGGCGTGACACCATTCACCGTGCCGCTCTGGTCGCCGTCAAAGTGCGCCCCGTTATCCACGATGGCCTCTTTCTCCGGCACATGCTGCACAGCGGTGATGGCATACGTGCCGTCGTCATTCTCACGGATACTCACGCAGCGGAACAGGCGCTGGCGCAGCGTCGGCAGCTTCAGCCCCCATACGCTGTATTCAGCTATCCCGTCAGGAACCCGACTCACTTGCACTTTCACGCCGTCGGTGACGGACTGGACCTCCACACTGACCGGATTACCCTCACCGTCAACCAGGCTTATCAGCGTGGTGCCGGAGGATGGCAGCGTGATTTCACGGTCGAGCGTCAGTGTCCGCGTCTGGCTGTTCACCGCCAGCACGCGCCCGCCGATGCTGATCCCCGCGTAGTCATCATCGCAGATTTCAATAACATCGCCCGGCACATGGCGAAGCCCTTCTGCGCCCACGCTGAAATCCACGGTCTGCGTTTCCAGCAGTTCCGTTTTAATCAGCCACAGCCCGGCGCGGTGCGCCTGCCCCCGGCTGGTACAGCCAAAGGCATCCATCTTCGTGACGTTACGACCGTAACGGGCAATGGCCTGCGTGTCCTCCACAAGCTCTGTCGCCGTCTCCCAGCCGTTATCCGGGTCAATCCAGTTCACCTCAACGGCATTATGGCGGTCCTTCAGGGCGCTGAAGCTGTAGCGGAACGGCGCGCCATCATCCGGCATCACCACATTACTGCGGTTATAGGTCCACACCTTATCTGATGGTCGGTCCTGCACGAACGTCAGCGTCTGCCCGTTCCATACCGGCATACAGCGCATCGCCGAGCAGAAATCACTGAGCACATCCCACGCCTTGCGCTGTGTGGTCAGGTACGCATTACAGGTGATGCGCGGCTCCGTGCCGCCAAAGCCGTCCGGCACTGACTGGTCGCAGTACTGGCCGATGACATACAGCGCCCATTTATCCACATCCGCCGCACCAAGACGTTTCCCCATGCCGTAGCGCGGGTGGGTCAGCATATCCCACAGACACCATGCCATGTTGTTGCTGTATGCTGGCTTAAACGTTCCGTCCCAGATACCGCTGTATTGTCGCGTCTGCGGGTTATAGTTCGACGGCACCTGCAGAATGCGCCCGCGAAGATGATAATTACGGCTCACCTGCTGGCTGCCGAACTGCTCCGAGTCCACCTGTACGCCAACCAGTGCCGTGTTCGGGTAGCACTGTTTCACATCGATGATTTCGGTGTATGACGACCAGAGTGTTTTGTTCTGCAGCTGGTCTGTGGTGCTGTCCGGCGTCATCCTGCGCATCCGGATATTAAACGGGCGCGGCGGCAGGTTATCCACCACCACTGAGGCCAGATACTGCGACGTGGTTTTGCCCTTAATGGTGATGTCTTTTTCTGTCACCCAGCCACCGTTACGTTGTATCTGAACCAGCAGGCGGACTTCCGACGGATTCCTGTCACCCTTTGAGGTGGTTTCCACCAGTGCCTGCACACCGAAGGTAAAGCGCAGACGGTCGATATTTGCAGACGTGATAGTCCGGGTGATCGGCGTGTCGTATTTCACTTCCGTACCCAGTACCGTCTCGGAACCGGAGGATTCAAATCCCTCCGGCGGTGTCTGCTCCTGCTCACCTGCCCGGAACACCACCGTGACACCGGAGATGTTGGTATTCCCCTCACTGTCCAGCACCGGTGTACTGTTCAGCAGCACGCTTTTTAATCCATCCACCGGACCTTCAATCGGCCCTTCGCTGATAGCATCGATCACACTCAGCAACTGCGTGGATTTCAGGTTGTCCTTCGCTTCGCGCGGGGTATGCCCCTTACTGCTGCCTTTACCCATTCGTCATGCTCCATAAACGACAAAACCGCCCGGAGGCGGTTTCACATAAAACATTTTGCATCAGCGACCAATCACCACAACCTGACCACCGTCCCCTTCGTCTGCCGTGCTGATCTCCTGAGATACCACCCGTGACCCCACGCGCATTTCACCATACAGAACAGGCATAACATTGCCCTGGGCAACCATGTTATCCAGTGAGGAGAAATAGGTGTTCTGCTTACCGTTATCCGTTGTCTGTATGCGGGAAGTTCTGGCTTTCGGTGCCAGCATCTGAGCCACACCGCCGAGCACCATACTGGCACCGAGAGAAAACAGAATGCCGGTCATACCACCGGCACCAATGGCAGCCCCCCATGCTGCAAGGGTGGCTCCGGCGGTAAAGAATGATCCGGCAATGGCGGCTGCCCCCAGGACAATCTGGAATACGCCACCTGACTTGGCCCCTGCGACTCTGGGAACAATATGAATCACAGCGCCGTCAGGCAGAGCCTCATGTAACTGCGCCGTTAATCCGGACGTGCTGACATCCCGCCCGGCAATCCGTACCTGATACCAGCCGTCGCTCAGTTTCTGACGAAACGCCGGGATCTGCATGGCCAGCGCCCGGATGGCTTCGGCCCCTGTTTTCACACGAAGGTCGATGCGGCGGCCAAATCGTTGCAAATCCCCGTAAAGGCAGATGCGTGCCATGCCCGGTGACGCCAGAGGGAGTGTGTGCGTCGCTGCCATTTGTCGGTGTACCTCTCTCGTTTGCTCAGTTGTTCAGGAATATGGTGCAGCAGCTCGCCGTCACCACAGTAAATGGCGGCATGATTCGGCACCGATGAACCAAAACAGCACAGCAGCACATCGCCCGGCTGCGCCGCTGGCAACGGCACCTGATACAGCCCTGTGGCCTCCAGATTATCCAGATAGAGATTCTGGCCGTTACGCCACCAGTCATCCTCGCGAGTAAAATCCGGCATCTCAATCCCCGCCAGATGGTAAGCGTCCCGGAACAGCGTGTAACAGTCCGTCACCCTGTGCTCAAAGCGCCGCCCGGTAAGATGCGGCACACAGCGGAACTTGTGAATCGCCCCCCGGCAGACCAGCCACCACGGCAAATCACTCTGCACCTGCAGCCGCCGGTCGGCCTCACTCAGCCAGGGCAGACCACCGGGATGGCTGTGCACCAGCGCCACAATCTCACCCTGCATTTCTGCCCGCAGCCAGTCCTCCGGCGACATCCGGAAATAATCCTCCGGCTCACCGGAGATATTCACGCAGGGAAAATATCTTTCCCCCTCCGGCGTTCTCACTACGAAGCCGCACGACTCCGCTGGCGCACATCGTCGGGCGTGCGCCAGAATCGCTGATTCTGTCTCTGTCATGGGATTTACTGCGAAAGTTTGTTAATGGAAAGGAAGCCGCCAAAGTTGCCGACATTATTGCGAAACTTACAGCCACTCAGGCATTTGCTGCATTTATCCTTCGTGATATCGGACGTCGGCTGGTCATATTCATCCGCGACAGCCGGACCGTTATAACCGCACTCATCACCGCGATAGCTCCAGGTGCAGGTGTTGGCCAGCATGATGCGCCCCGGAAAAACAGCGCCGTCCGTTTCCGTCGGTGTGGACAGTACAAAAGAGGCACTGACCGCGCTCAGTTCGCTGCACTGTTCGATGCGCCAGCGGCTGATCACCTCCTGCTCCGGATCGGCGTCACTGTTTCCGTTGACGAAGTTCACCGAATCCAGAAAACGGGCGTAAACCTTACGCCGGACCACCGTTCCGCCGACCAGACTCTGCAGATCTTCCGCCATCCCGGTGACCATACCGTGCAGATTAGATACTTTCAGCGTTGGTCTGGCACTGGCTCCTTTGCCGTTCATCTCAAATCCGCTCCCCTGAATGGGATACGCCTGATACTGCCGCCCCTGCCAGGTGACCGGCTCACCTTTTTCGTTCTGCTCATTACAGAAAAAATAACGTTCTCCACCGACCTCTGTCAGATCGATCTCCCAGAGCACCACGCTGGCCGACTGCTCCGCACGGGTGCATTCATTCAGTGTTTCCTGCCGGATATCCTGCATCAGTTCACCACCTGCTTAAACTCTGCGCTGAACTCAACACGCAGCATACTGACCCGCGACGTCCATTTTGCGCAGGTCACCTTTATCTGCCGCCAGTCATAAGGCGGCGTCCACAGAAAGGCTTTCCAGCCTCCGTGCTCTGCCAGAAACGATTCCAGCGCCGTGGCCTCCCAACGGGGAACAGAAATCGTCACGTTGTACGTTTTCAGGTTGGCATTCAGCCCGGCAGGCGCGCGCTGGGAGTAACCATCACCAAAGCGCACCTCCCTGACGGAAGGAGCCGAAGCCACATCCATACCCGGTTTCACTTTCCAGCGGAAGGTTTTCATCGCCCACCTCCGGAGAACAGACCACCATCACGCATCTGCCCGGTCACGACATCCATTGCCGCCTTACGGGCTACGTCATAAACAGCCTTCAGCGCCTGTGGCCCTATCTGACCGTTCGTGCCGTCGTTATTAATCACCACATGGTTATTCTGCTCAAACTTCCCGGACGCCTGCGACCGGCTGTCCGCCAGGCTGCCCGGTGTACCGACATAACCACCGGTGGCATAGCCGCGCATCAGCCGGTAGAGATTCCCCACGCCAATCCGGCTGGTTGCCTCCTTCGTGAAGACAAATTCACCACGGTGAACAATCCCCGCTGGCTCATATTTGCCGCCGGTTCCCGTAAATCCCCCGGTCGCAAAATGGAATTTCGCCGCAGCGGCCTGAATGGCTGTACCGCCTGATGCTGATGCGCCGCCACCAACAGCCCCGCCAATGGCGCTGCCGATACTCCCGACAATCCCCACCATTGCCTGCTTAAGCAGAATTTCTGTCATCATGGACAGCACGGAACGGGTGAAGCTGCGCCAGTTCTGCTCACTGCCGGTCAGCATCGCCGCCATATTCTGCGCAATACCATCAAAGGTCTGCGTGGCAGCACTTTTAACCTGCGACATACTGTCCGTGGCGCTCTCTTTCCACTCGCTCCAGCCGGACTTCAGGCCTGCCATCCAGCTTCCACGAAGCTGGTCTTCAGCCGCCCAGGTCTTTCTCTGCTCTGACATGACGCTATTCAGCGCCAGCGGATTATCGCCATACTGTTCCTTCAGGCGCTGTTCCGTGGCGTCCCGCGCTGCCTGCCGGTCAGTCAGCCCCCGGTTTTTCGCCTCAATGGCTGCCCGTTTTGCCCGTTGTTGCTGTGCGAATTTATCCGCCTGCTGCGCCAGCGCATTCAGGTGCTCCTGATACGTGACCTTATCGCCAAGTGCAGCCAGCTGGCGTTTGTACTCCAGCGTCTCGTCTTTATGCGCCAGCAGGGATTTCTCCTGTGCGGACAGCTGGCGACGTTGTGCTGCCTCCTCCAGTACCGCGAACTGACTTTCTGCCTTCCACAAATCCCGGCGCTGCTGGCTGATTTTCTCATTCGCTCCGGCATGCTTCTCCAGTGTCCGGAGTTCTGCCTGAAGCGTCAGCAGGGCAGCATGAGCATTGTCTTCCTGACGATCGCCCGCAGACACCTTCACGCCGGACTGTTTCGGCTTTTTCAGCGTCGCTTCATAATCCTTTTTCGCCGCCGCCATCAGCGTGTTGTAATCTGCCTGCAGGATTTTCCCGTCTTTCAGTGCCTTGTTCAGTTCTTCCTGACGGGCGGTATATTTCTCCAGCGGCGTCTGCAGCCGTTCGTAAGCCTTCTGCGCCTCTTCGGTATATTTCAGCCGTGACGCTTCGGTATCGCTCTGCTGCTGCGCATTTTTGTCCTGTTGACTCTGCTGTTCAGCCTTCTTTCGGGCGGCTTCAAGCGCAAGACGGGCCTTTTCACGATCATCCCAGTAACGCGCCCGCGCTTCATCGTTAACAAAATAATCATCCTTGCGCAGATTCCAGATGTCGTCCGCTTTCTTAAACGCAGCCTCTGCCTTAATCAGCATCTCCTGAGCGGTATCAGGACGACCAATATCCAGCACCGCATCCCACATGGATTTGAATGCCCGTGCTGTCCTGTCTGCCCAGGTTTCCAGCGTGCCCATGTTCTCTTTCAGGCGTCGGGTCTGGTCATCAAACCCTTTCGTTGCGGCCTCGTTCGCCGCCTGCAATGCCCCGGCTTCATCGCCGGAACGCTGCAACTGAGCAACATACGCAATCTGCTCCGCCGTCACGTTATGGAACTGGCGCGCCATCGCTGTCAGCCCTGACGTCGGGTCTGTGGTCAGCTTCCCGAAGGCTTCAGCGACCTTGTCCACCTCCACGCCGGATGCAGAGGAGAAACGCGCCACACTCTGGCTGATGGACGCAATCTGAGCCTCACCGCTTACCCCCGCCTTAACCAGTGCGCTGAGTGACTCGCTGGTCTGGTTAAACGTCAGCCCTGCCGCCTGCCCTGCTCTGGACAGGACCAGCATACGATCTGCCGTCAGACCCGACTGATTGCCGGAAAGGACCAGCGTTTTGTTGAAATCGGACAGGGTTGAGTTGCCCTGATACCAGGCATACGCCAGCGCACCGGTCACCACCGCCAGCGAGGTGGCCCCGACCATCGGCAGGGTGATCGCACCGGCAAGCCCCCTGAACATGGGGATCATCCCGCCGAAGGAGTCCTTCACCTGACCACCCTGTTGCAGCAGGATCAGCCACGGACTTTGCCCGCCTGCAAGCTGCGTGGCCACGTCGGTGAACTGCGCAGGCAGCATACGCATGGCGGCTTTATACTGCCCGACGGAAATCCCCGCTTTCTGTGCAGCCAGCGCCTGCCGGTTCATTGACTGTTCAACGACTGCCGCTGTTTTTTTCGCATCAGTTTCCGTACCGGAAAAATGACGCCTGACTCTGGCCATCTGCTCGTCAAATCTGGCCGCATCCAGACTTAAATCAACGACCAGATCGCCTACCGGTTCAGCCATACCGGACTCCTCCTGCGATCCCTTCTGATACTGTCATCAGCATTACGTCATCCTCCGTCATGTCCGCCACATCCGGGGAAGCGGGGATAACTTCATTCCCGTCCGGGCCAAAACGAACGCCTCCGGCAAGCCCTGCCGCTTTCTGCATCAGCACATCATCTTCAGGCTCTTCGTCAGCCTCGCGCCGGTTCAGCAGACTGAAATCCAGCGGATGCATATCCGGATCGCTGAAAAACAGGCTGAGCACGGTGTACGTCAGCCCGGAAAAGTGCATATCCAGCAGAACATCATGAAAATAATGGGTGCTGTAAAAACGGTGCCAGTCGGCATACTCCGTGGATGACATCCCGGCAAGCATGGCGCGCCAGTCGGGTCGCCCCATCTCACGCGCCAGTTTCAGGGCAAAACTCAGCTCACCGTCGAACACTTTCCCGCAGAAACAGGCTCTGCAGGCCCGGCGTCCTCTGCCTGTTCAGGGGCATTATTCACCACAAACTCATACATACCGGACAGCCGGTACACCACGTTTTCAGCATGAGAAATTGCCTCTGTGGGCCAGGTGGTAAGCACTTCCTGCTCAATCTGTTTAACGGCTTCATTCATGGACGGCATCTGCGTCTTCTTCGGATGGTTATGCCACAGAGACATCGCCACCACAAAAGCGCCGGTTCTGATGACGTCTTCCACAGTAAACTTCCGGTTACTGTCGGATTCTGCCTGCTGTTTCATCAGGGCAAGATGCTCAATACGCTGCAGGGCTGACAGTTCAGAAAGCGTGACGGTCACGCCGTTATATTCAAATGATTCGGTTTTCAGGAACATCGCTGACTCTCCGGATTAACTGGCGGTGACGGTGATTTCTGCAACCGCAGCAAACTCACCATTACCGGAGACAACCGGAATGTTGACCTTGCCTGCAGCAACGCCGTTCACGGTGATGGTCATACCGCTGACCGACACGGTGGCTTTTGTTTTATCCGCAGACACCGCACGGAAGCTCTTGTCGGTTGCGCCCTCCGGCTGGAATGCCACGGTCAGCGTAGTGCTCTGCCCTTTCACTACGGAAGCACTGGCGGGTGTCACCGTCATGCCGGTGGCCGCCGTCACCGTGCTGCGATCTTCTGCCATCGACGGACGTCCCACATTGGTGACCTTCACCGTGCGGGTAATCACTTCCTTAGCCGTCACCGCTTTACCGATACTGCTGACCCAGCCACGGAACACATCGACCGTGCCGTTCGGGAAGCGGATTTTATAGGCACGGGTATCACCTTCATTAAACCACGCCAGCAGCGCCTGCTGCCCCTGCTCTCCGGGCATCCACGCCAGCGTGAAGCTGGTATCTCCGGCTGATTTCTGCCCCTGCCCGGTCGCAGTCCAGTCTGCATCTTCATCATCGAGATAGCTGTCGTCATAGGACTCAGCGGTCAGTTCGCCGGGCGTCAGGTCTTTAACTTTTGCCAGACGCGACCAGTCAACGTCTGAAAGTGGGTTCGCATAAGGGTCACCGTTCCCCTTATAAACCCACAGTGTGGTCCCGGCACCTTTCACCGGCATTGTAGGATTTGGTACAGGCATAGCGTCCTCACATTTCATAGGTAATGACATAAGTCAGATCGGCTGAACTCCACAGGCCCGCATCATCGTCGCGTCGGTAGTCATAGCCACTGGCCACCATACTGGTGATCAACTCTGACAGTGCCGGGATATCGCTCATCACCGGATAAATCCGGGACTCCATCCACGAATCCAGCTCTGAATCCGGCACCTGAGCAGGCAGGAAAACTTCAATATGCAGCTCCGCCTGCCAGGTATCGCTGTCCAGCTCTTCGCCCGTGTATTCAGCGCCGGTGAGATAAACGGCAATTGCCGGAAAATCTTCCTCATCAAAAACAGCGGGGCGACCATCAAAAAGCGTCGCCCCGGTGTCATGCTTCTCCAGTGCATCCAGTACGGCTGCACGGAGTTCAGTATGTTTCATCGCTTTATTACCATTCTCAGTTGATGCTGCAGCGCATAGCCCAGCTCTTTCGGAAGACGCTCACGCCGTATCCGCTCAATATTCTGTTTAAACGCCGTGGTCAGCGGCACCGCCATCGGGATTTTCACCACATCAATGGGGTAACGGTTTTTCCCGGCCACACGCTGCATGACATGCCACCGGCCATTTTTCAGTTGCTGAATAAACGCGCCGGGAATACGACGGTTACCCACCACAAGCACGCTACCGCCACCTTTCAGGGATGAACGCTGCCCCTTTTTACGACGCCTGCGGCGGGACAGGACAACCCGCGCATTACCCAGCTTGATTACGGGCAAATCCCCCCGGTTAACTTTGATTCTGGCCTGCGGATTTTTGACCGTGGCCCTTTTCAGCCTGGCCCTTTCCTTTACCAGTTTCCGGCGTACCTTTGTCTCACGGGCAACCTGTGACGCCGACTGCGATATCGCGGATGAAGCAACGCGGTTAATGGCCATTGCGGCGGCACCGGGCACCGCCGTTTTGCTGATACGGCTGAGGTTTTCAACGGCCTGCTCAAGACCTTTTATGGCCATGCATCCCCCTTTCAGCGGCGACGGTTAACGGCAGGCGGCACGCCACGCCCAAGCCAGAGATGACAACTTCCGCCATCATCCGGCGAAACCCGGTCTACCCAGAAGTTTTCCTCACCGATGGTCAGCGTGTCTCCACGCCGCAGCTGCCGCACATCATCAGTCCGGACAAACAGGGACGGGCTGGAGCCTTCAACGCGCACGCCAGGACCGGCATAGCTGATATTTTCAGGGTCATCAAAAACACCACGTATTACAGCACCGGACTGCTCACCGGATGTAATGGTGGCTGACGTTCCCATGTACCCGCGTATCGTTTCATCGGCGTGGGCAATGGCAGCATCGAACAGGTTATCGAAATCAGCCACAGCGCCTCCCGTTATTGCATTCTGGCCAGGCCGCGCTCTGTCATTTCGGCTGCCACACCGGCAGAGACACGGAACGCCGTTCCCGGCAGCACAAATGCCACAGGTTCATCCCGGATGGCGTGAAGTGCATCAGTATGCAGCGTCACCAGTGCCACGACCGTGACCAGTTCAGCCGTATCCTGAATCACAGTATCCGGCTGCGCTGATACCACCTCATTTTCATGTCCGGTCAGCGCATTTTCCGGGCTGAGAAGGGTATCCTGAACGGCAATATCACTCGTGTCATCAAGCTCCTCTTCCAGCTCTGCCACACGGAGCGCCAGTTCTTCTTTCGTCCCCGTCAGGCTGACATCACGGTTCAGTTGTTCACCCAGCGAGCGGAGACGGGCAATCAGTTCATCTTTCGTCATGGACTCCTCCACAGAGAGAAAATGGCCCCGAAGGGCCATGATTACGCCAGTTGTACGGACACGAACTCATCAGGATCAGCCAGCAGCATCAGCGGTGCTGACTGAATCATGGTGAACTCACGCGCCGGATCGCCGGATGTCTTCCAGTTTTTCGGATAACGAGGAGACGCATTAATACCCTCACTCAATGCATCCGCATCCTGAATACAGCCATAGGTGCGCAGACCGCGTGCCTGAGTGTTCCCAAGCACCATCGTGTTGTCCGGCAGGAAGTTCTTTTTGACACCGTTTTCCACGTACTGTCCGGAATACACGACGATGGCCACATCGCCATACATCCCCTTATAGGACACCGCTTTACCCAGGTCTTTCACCGCTGTCTCCAGCTCGGAATGAGAGCCGCGACGGGTATCCAGCTTCTCCCTGACGGCTTTGAAGGAACGGAACAGCGCCCAGCCTTTCGGATCGAACACTATGATATTCACCACACCGCTGGCGTTCAGCGCGTAGGCTTCGATATCGTCGGTCGGGTCATACGTGGACTTGTCACGCTTGCTCCACTCCGTGCCGCCGGACTGCGTGATGTTATTCGCCGCACTGCGGCCCATATCCACCTCAACCGGATCGAAGGCTTCACCGGTCATGGTGTATTTGCCCTTAAGCACGGCAGAAACTGCCTGCATCTCTTCGACCTGGGCAATGGCCAGCTCTTCGTCACGCATGTTCTGCATGATGATGCGACGGCGACGGTAAGCCGGATCCGCCAGATTCTGCGGATCTTCATCCGGCAGGCGACGCAGGGTCATCTGCGGATTCACTTCATGCTTGGGTTTGACATATCCCGGCGTAAATTCAGAGGTGGAGCCGCCACGGGAACGGATAACCTCACCGGAAACAATCGGCGAAACGTACAGCGCCATGTTTACCAGTCCCGGAATTTGTGAGAGATAGACTTTCTCCGTGGTGAAGGGATAGCTTTCACGGAAAAAGAGACGCAGAAACAGCGGATCAAACTTAAATTTCTGCTCATTTGCCGCCAGCAGCTGGGCGGTTGTGTACATCGACATAAAAAAATCCCGTAAAAAAGCCGCACAGGCGGCCTTTGTTGATGAAGGGTAAAGTTAAACGATGCTGATTGCCGTTCCGGCAAACGCGGTCCGTTTTTTCGTCTCGTCGCTGGCAGCCTCCGGCCAGAGCACATCCTCATAACGGAACGTGCCGGACTTGTAGAACGTCAGCGTGGTGCTGGTCTGGTCAGCAGCAACCGCAAGAATGCCAACGGCAGCACCGTCGGTGGTGCCATCCCACGCAACCAGCTTACGGGTGGCGGTGTCCAGCATCAGCGGGGTCATTGCAGGCGCTTTCGCACTCAATCCGCCGGGTGCGGTTGCGGTATGAGCCGGGTCACTGTTGCCCAGCGGCTGGTAATGGGTAAAGGTTTCTTTGCTCGTCATAAACATCCCTTACACTGGTGTGTTCAGCAAATCGTTAACGGCATCAGATGCCGGGTTACCTGCAGCCAGCGGTGCCGGTGCACCCTGCATCAGACGATCCAGCGCAGTGTCACTGCGCGCCTGTGCACTCTGTGGTGCTGCGGCCAGAATGCGGCGGGCCGTTTCCACGGTCATACCGGGGGTTTCTGCCAGCACGCGTGCCTGTTCTTCGCGTCCGTGAGCCTCCTCACAGTTGAGGATCCCCATAATGCGGCTGTTTTCTGCCGCAACCGCTGCGGTGATCTGCGCGTTCACGTCCGGCTGCGCCGCGCTGGCGTTTTCGCCCTCCGTCGCTGGCACCACCTCAGTAACGTCAGCCTGCGAAGCAGTGGCTGAAACAGTTGTTGATTGAGTCTCTTTGGTCATTCGCCCTCCTGAGAGACGGGATTTACGTGCATCCAGTGCATCACGCATGACGGTGATCGCATCGGTGCTGTTAACAAGTTCATCAGCCAGTCCGGCATCAATGGCCTCCTGACCGCTGTACACTGCAGCCTCGGTATCCAGCACAGCCTGCACAGACAGGCCGGTATATGCCGACACCTTCTGTGCAAACATCTGGCGGGTTGCGTCCATCCGGGACTGCAGTGTCTCCCGGACATCATCCGGAAGATGGCTGTAGGGGTTGCCATCCACCTTATGGCTGCCGCTGTAAATCAGCGTGATTTCCACACCCTGTTTCTCCAGCGCAGCGCCGTAATTACTGTGAGCCATCATGACGCCGATGGAGCCTGTCCGGGCGGTCTGCGTGACCAGACGCCGGGAGGCAGCACTGGCAAGCAGCTGACCTGCACTGCAGTTCATGTCGTTGGCCAGCGCCCATACCGGTTTTATGTCACGCACACGGGCGATGATGTCAGCGCAGTCAAATGCTCCCGCCACCATTCCGCCTGGTGTGTCCATATCGAGCAGAATGCCGTCCACCATCGGGTCGCTGGCAGCCTGTTGCAGACGGGCGATAATGCCGTTGTAACCGGTCATCCCCGAGTACGGCTGCAGCGCCCGCGTCCGGCTGACCAGCGTGCCGGACACCGGCAGCACGGCGATGCCGTTCATGACCTGATAACTGCGGGCCTGTCGTGGTCCGTCATCATCACCGGATAATGCCAGCGTCGCGAGTGCCTCCTGGGCAGTCAGGCTGTCGCCGGACACCGCATCCGTCAGGCGGCTGATCCCAAGCTGGCCTGCAAGCGCACAAAAGAAAACCCGCGCATAGGCGGGTTCAAGCATCAGCGGCTCATTAAAGGCCATGCTGGCAATATGCGGGAGATTACGCAGCTCTGCTGTCACTCTTCTCCTCCTCTGTTGATTGTCGCAGCCCGGATTCAAATGCCGCAGCCGCCCAGGCGGGCGGTTTAAGACCAGCCGCGCGGCGCTCCATCGTTTCACGGACCTGCTGGGCAAAAATTTCCTGATAGTCGTCACCGCGTTTCGCGCACTCTTTCTCGTAGGTGCTCAGTCCGGCTTCTATCAGCATCACCGCTTCCTGTACTTCTTTCAGACCATCGATGGCCATACGACCGGAGCCTATCCAGTCACAGTTCCCCCAGGCACTGCGGGCTTCCTGAAAGCTGAAGCGCGCTTTTGAAGGTAACGTCACCACGCGGCGAACGATGGCCTCTTCCAGCCAGCACAGAAACATCTGGCTCGCCTGACGGGATGCGACGAATTTTCGCCGCCCCATAAAGTGCGCCCACGACTCGTTCGCGCTGGCCCGTGCCGTGGAGTAGCTCATCTGGGCGTAATTCCGGGAAAGCTGCTCATATGAGACACCCAGCCCGGCAGCGATATACCGCAGCAGTGACTGCTCAAAAACGGAGTAGCCGTTATCCGTGTCCTGAGCCGTCTGCAGGTTCAGTGAGTCACCTGGCATCAGGTGTGGCACTTTTGCGCCTCCCAGCCGGACCGGCGCTGCGGCGTAATACGCGGCAATTTCACCAATCCAGCCCGTCAGCCTTTCCCGCTGCTCCTGACTGTTCGCGCCCAGAATAAAATCCATCGCTGACTGCGTATCCAGCTCACTCTCAATGGTGGCGGCATACATCGCCTTCACAATGGCGCTCTGCAGCTGCGTGTTCTGCAGCGTGTCGAGCATCTTCATCTGCTCCATCACGCTGTAAAACACATTTGCACCGCGGGTCTGCCCGTCCTCCACGGGTTCAAAAACGTGAATGAACGAGGCGCGCCCGCCGGGTAGCTCACGGGGTATCCATGTCCATTTCTGCGGCATCCAGCCAGGATACCCGTCCTCGCTGACGTAATATCCCAGCGCCGCGCCGCTGTCATTAATCTGCACACCGGCACGGCAGTTCCGGCTGTCGCCGGTATTGTTCGGGTTGCTGATGCGCTTCGGGCTGACCATCCGGAACTGTGTCCGGAACAGCCGCGACGAACTGGTATCCCAGGTGGCCTGAACGAACAGTTCACCGTTAAAGGCGTGCATGGCCACACCTTCCCGAATCATCATGGTAAACGTGCGTTTTCGCTCAACGTCAATGCAGCAGCAGTCATCCTCGGCAAACTCTTTCCATGCCGCTTCAACCTCGCGGGAAAAGGCACGGGCTTCTTCCTCCCCGATGCCCAGATAGCGCCAGCTTGGGCGATGACTGAGCCGGAAAAAAGACCCGACGATATGATCCTGATGCAGCTGTACGGCGTTGGCGGCATAGCCGTTATTGCGTACCAGATCGTCCGCGCGGGCATTGCCACGGGTAAAGTTGGGCAGCAGGGCTGCATCCACACTTTCACCCGGTGGGTTCCACGACCGCAACTGCCCTCCAAATCCGCTGCCACCGCCGTGATAACCGGCATATTCGCGCAGCGATGTCATGCCGTCCGGCCCCAGAAGGGTGGGAATGGTGGGCGTTTTCATACATAAAATCCTGCAGGTCCCCTGCGTCGCTGTGTCATGCCGGTCTGCACTTCCAGCTCTGCAATATATTTTTTCAGGTCAGACACGGAAGTGGCCGTAAACTCCACTCGCCGTCCGTCTTTCTGTACTGTTGCCACCCGTTTACCTGTCATCAGGTCATGCAGTGCCGCACGGGCAGCGGCAAGTTCTTCCTGTCGCGTCATTCATCCTCTCCGGATAAGGCACGGGCGTAATCTGCCAGTGTTTTCTTGTTGGTTGCTGCACCATCCTCTTCCTGCAGGCTCGCCAGCAGCGCACTGAGATCCAGCTGCCAGCGGGAAATACTGATGCGCAGCGCCGCCAGCGCATAAACGAAGCAGTCGAGTGCCTCATTGCGTCGCTTTTTGCTGTCCCACAGTATTTTTTTCCTGCCATCCACCCATTTTTCGACCTGCTCTTCAGCAGTCAGCTGCTGCGCTTCGGTCAGATCAAAAATATCCGGGTTATTCGGGAAGTGAACGGCACCGGGAAGCGGTTCATCCCCTTCCGGCGTCAGTGTGAAGCGGTTATAAATCTGCTCTTTCGCGGTATCCGTACCGATTTCGGTAAGGTAAACCCCGTTTTTGTTTCGCTTACGTGGCATGCTGGCCACAGGCTTTCCGTAGACGGATGCCCCTTTAATGGGGATCACCCGGAACAGCCCATGCTTTTTCGAGCGTTCATACACAATGGTCGGGTCAATGCCCCCAATATCCCAGCAGATACGGGATACCGACATTTCTGCACCATTCCGGCGGGTATAGGTTTTATTGATGGCCTCATCCACACGCAGCAGTGTCTGTTCATCGTCGTGGCGGCCCATAATAATCTGCCGGTCAATCAGCCAGCTTTCCTCACCCGGCCCCCATCCCCATACGCGCATTTCGTAGCGGTCCAGCTGGGAGTCGATACCGGCAGTCAGGTAAGCCACACGGTCAGGAACGGGCGCTGAATAATGCTCTTTCCGCTCTGCCATCACTTCAGCATCCGGACGTTCACCGATTTTCGCTTCCCATGTCTCACCGAGCGTGGTGTTCACGAAGGTTTTACGTTTTCCCGTATCCCCTTTCGTTTTCATCCAGTCTTTGACAATCTGCACCCAGGTAGTGAACGGGCTGTACGCCGTCCAGATGTGGAAAGTCACGCTGTCCGGCGGCTCAATCTCTTCACCGGATGACGAAAACCAGAGAATGCCATCACGGGTCCAGATCCCGGTCTTTTCGCAGATATAACGGGCATCAGTGAAATCCAGCTCCTGCTGGCGGATGACGCAGGCATTATGCTCGCAGAGATAAAACACGCTGGAGGGATCATCCGGCGTCCATTTGAGGCCAAACGGCGTCTCTTTATCGCCAAATTTAAGGTACTGCTCCTCCCCGCAGTGTGGGCATGCAACATGAAAACGCATGAAATGCGGGGATTCACTGGCAGCACGCTCAATCTGGCAGGTGCCTCTCACTTTGGGCGTGGAGCCACGGATGGACTTTGGCCAGACCGAGCCTTCAATACGCTTATCGCCCAGGAACGTCGGAGAGCCTTCCTGTTCAATATCATCATCAAAGGCAGCAAGTTCATCATAACCCGCCACATCCACCGACTTTTCACGGTAGTTTTTTGCCGCTTTACCGCCCAGGCACCAGAAGCCACGACCATTGGTGAAACGCTTCATGGTGAGCGTGTTATCCCGGTGCTTTTTGCCATACCACGGTGCCAGCGCCAGCAGCGACGGAATATCACGGATGGTCGGCTCAACGTGAGTTTTCATAAAGTTCTCGGCATCACCATCCGTCGGCAACCAGATAAGGGTGTTGCGCTGCTTATGCTCTATGAAGTAGGCATAAACACCCAACAGCATTTTGGAATAACCAACACGGGCAGACTTCACCACATTTACCTCGCGGATGTAGTCGCTGCCCATCGCATTCATGATGGCCCGCTGAAAGGGCAGTGTTTCCCAGCGCCCTTCCTGGTATGCGGATTCTTTCGGGAGATAGTAATTGGCATCCGCCCATTCAACGGCGGTCTGTGGCTCCGGCCTGAACAGTGAGCGAAGCCCGGCGCGGACAAAATGCCGCAGCCTGTTAACCTGACTGTTCGATATATTCACTCAGCAACCCCGGTATCAGTTCATCCAGCGCGGCTGCTTTGTTCATGGCTTTGATGATATCCCGTTTCAGGAAATCAACATGTCGGTTTTCCAGTTCCGGAAAACGCCGCTGCACCGACAGGGGGATCCCGTCGAGAATACTGGCAATTTCACCTGCGATCCGCGACAGCACGAAAGTACAGAATGCGGTTTCCACCACTTCAGCGGAGTCTCTGGCATTTTTCAGCTCCTGTGCGTCGGCCTGCGCACGCGTAAGTCGATGGCGTTCGTACTCAATAGTCCCTGGCTGGAGATCTGTCTCGCTGGCCAGCCGTAATTCTTCAACCTCCCGGCGCAGCTTTTCGTTCTCAATTTCAGCATCCCTTTCGGCATACCATTTTATGACGGCGGCAGAGTCATAAAGCACCTCATTACCCTTTCCACCGCCTCGCAGAACGGGCATTCCCTGCTCCTGCCAGTTCTGAATGGTACGGATACTCGCACCGAAAATTTCAGCCAGCTGCTTTTTGTTGACTTCCATTGTTCATTCCACGGACAAAAACAGAGAAAGGAAACGACAGAGGCCAAAAGGCCTGTTTTCAGCACCTGTCGTTTCCTTTCTTTTCAGGGGGTGTTTTAAATAAAAACATTAAGTTACGGAGAAGAAGAACGGAAACGCCTTAAACCGGAAAATTTTCATAAATAGCGAAAACCCGCGCGCCTTCCGCCCCGTAACGTTCTTGATTGCCGGAAAGGACCCGCCAGCCATTCGGGTTTACTTCGCAATGGGATTTAATATCTGAACGACCAAAGTCGTGCGACCACGGTCGCACAGACCTGAATACACGTCCTGTTTCTTCCACCCCCGCACAGGACTGGCGAGCATGAGGGACAACCCCGCGAATCATAAACGCGGTAAAAACCCGGTGTGCATCGTTTTTGATTATTCCCGCACACTCGCGCAGAAGGAGTTCCCCGTCGGGCTACGGTCATGGTTAATGCAGGAATACAGCGACGATACAGCGCATGATGTGTCAGGCTTGAATACCTTTATCCGTTAAAAGGGATATCAGTTAAGTTATCCCGTGTAGGGTATAAGCCATTATCAAGCCCACCAGTAGATGGGCTTTGTAATGGCTACTTCGCTTTTGCTTCCGCTCGCTTACGCCGGCGCTCTTCTTTCCTCTCGGCTTTTGCCATGTCCATGAATGCCTGCATGATCGAGTTCCGCATCATGTAGCTAACAAAGTGATGATTGACACAGCCGTTGAGGCGCAGCTGCTCGCCAAACTCATCCACCGAGGCCAATGCTTCCATCATGCCCTTCTCGCCTTTCATGAACTCTGAGAAGTCGCGCCCCGCTCTGGAGGCGCATTCAATGACACGATCACTCATCCCGGAAGCCCGGGGATCGTTATCTGCAGCTGGTTAGCCAGGGAGTTAATCTCAGCGACCAACACTGGCTTCGTATAGCGCCATGCCGCCAGCCCTTGTCCACAGAAGCTCGCCATATCTTTTTTCTGATCAAACTCATGACACTTCATATTGAGCTGCGCACTTAAGCTGTTGCGATGCTGAAGTTCTCCGGTGAAGTAGTCATCCAGGACTTTATAGGCTGCATATTTAAATCCGGGGTTTAGCCATGCTGCATAATCATAAGCAACAAACTTCCCGCCATATGTTCCACCGTGTACACCGCGCTCAGTAAAAACCACAGATTCGTGGTTTTTCTCCAGCTCGGCTAAGAACTCTTTGGTCTGCTTGTTTCGCAGGTAGTGGTACGGAGATTCAGATTCACTTTTACCACTGGCTTTCCACATATCAGTGAGGCAGATCATGCCATCTTCACCGATACGAATTGGTTGATTGAAGAGGGTTAATGATTTCATAGCGTGTACCTACTCTTTGAAACGAACCTTTGCCGCACAGGAAACCAGCCCACCGAGGCTCGCCAGCACTAACTGGTATCCTCAAAGGCCCATTCCAAAGGGGCAGGTTCGGTGTAAAAAACATGCGTTGCGGTACGCATTTATTGCAAAAAGCCCCGCATCGCGAGGCTCATTAAATTGACTTTGTGATTTGCAAAAAAATTATTTCAGGCATTGCGTCCTGATGTACTCCTGCAGGTAGTTAACCTGCGCGGTTATCCTGTCGATTCCACTTCTGAGACGGTAATAATTGAGTTCAGCATCTGCTGTAAGTCTTGGGCTTTCTCCATCGCCCATGCTGCTGGCTCCGGTCGTTGACTTTGCACAGGTGGCGGAGACTTGCAGGCGCTTACGACCAGCAGAAACATCAGCACGGAGACTTTCGATAGTCGCGTTAGCATCAGCAAGCTCCTTTGTGTATCTGGCGTCGAGTACTGCTACATCACGTTGACGCTTCTGCATATCAGCGATGATGTACGTGGCTTTATCGCGCTGTTCTTTGTAGGTAATGGCGTTATCACGGTAATGATTAACAGCCCATGACAGGCAGACGATGATGCAGATAACCAGAGCGGAGATAATCGCGGTTACCCTGCTCATTGCTGCCCCCACAAACAGACCTCACGCTCAATCTCACGACGAGTCATCAGGCCTTTCCATTGCTTACCGCCAGCGTATGTCCAGCGACGTAGCTGGTCACATGCGCCCTTGATATCGCCCTGGTTTATTTTGCGAAGAAGAGTAGATGTTCTGAAATTGCCTGCGCCCACGTTATAGACGAACGAGTAAAGAGCGCCGCGCGTTGTTTCCGGTATATCGACTTTGATGTACGGGTTAATTTGTCTGGCGACAGTGGCAAGGTCTTTATTCAGGAGGGCTTTGCATTCTGCTTCGGTATACGCTTTACCGAGCATAATGTCTTTTCCGGTGTGCCCGTAACATACAGTCCATACGCCAACGATATCTTTATATGGTATGTAGCTGACACCTTCCAGACCATCGTCACCACTCGGACCAGTGATGAGCACAGACGCTATGGCAACAGCCCCACCACCAATAGCAGCTGCAACAGCCTTGCGTAATGATGGCGACATTATTCACCTCTCGCAGCCTTACGCTTATCTTCTTTAATCTTGAAATAAAGGTTTGTCAGGTACGTCAGCAGGCCAAATACCAGACTACCCAGCACACCTATTGCCGCCCACTGTGATGGCGTGACTTTATCGAGCAACTGTAAAAACCAGTAGCCAGCACTGCCTGCAGAGGTGCCATAGGCGACACCTGTTGTTAACTTATCCATTGATTTCATATCCTCACCCCGATGTACACGGATGGTGCAATATGTTTGAAAAGATCGGAGTCTACGGGTTAGTTTTTACAGCAAACGTTGTTCTCAACGACGCTCAAAAAACAGAAAATTAAAATAATGTGGTTAAATATTTTAAAAGAAAAACCATCTATTAAATAATAATGCGGGATATATTTTTCTATTTAGTGTAATGTATACGGCCATTTATACAGGAAAAGCCTATGTCAGAACGTAAAGACTCAAAATCACGCCGTAATTATCTCGTAAAATGTTCCTGCCCAAACTGTACCCAAGAATCAGAACACAGTTTTTCTAGAGTACAAAAAGGTGCCCTTTTGATCTGCCCTCATTGCAACAAAGTATTCCAAACAAATCTTAAAGCTGTTGCCTGAGTGTTTTGATTACTTACAAAGAGTTTTTATATTTTAATAATATATTTAAATCAGATAATAAAAAACCCGCCTGCGCGGGTTTGAGATTGTGGTGCTTTTTGTGGTAGTTACCCACTTACGCACTTTGTATTGCTATGCCAGCAGTTAGCTTCTACTGTAAAACTATTCATGCAGCAAACCTGCACTTCACCACAAAATGGGATTCAATACCCACAACTCTATCTGCATCTCTACTCAGGCATCAGCCTTCTTCGTTATCGTATACAGACAAGCTATGAATTTTAATCAGTAATAATGACATTTGCTGCTGCAGGACCTTTAGCACCACTCTCTACAGAGAAGGTAACCTTTTGGCCTTCAAATAAGGTTCGATAATTATCATTCTGAATTGCAGAAAAATGCACAAACACATCTTTACTACCATCAACAGGAGAAATAAAGCCAAAACCTTTATCAGCGTTAAACCATTTTACTAAACCAGTCATTTTATTTGACATTCTACATTCCTTAACTTGAGCCTTTCGGCATAAATGATTTGTATAACAGAAACGACTTCGTACTTAATTGGAGAGACTCAAAGAAGGAATAAGTGAATAACACCTGAAATGAGAACTGCTTTAGTAAACTACTTCGTATATCGTCTGTTCTTCAAACCGACGCAGCCATTAACGCATAGTTGTACACTTGGAAGCAATGTTTATTTTAGACATCCAGCCACCTCCCCATTTAAAACACAAAACCCGCTCATTAGCGGGTTTTCTACTTTTTCTCAACACCGGACATACAAAGCCCATCGTTGAGAAAATCCTATCCATATTTTTTGAAAAATGCAAGCATCATGTCGATATCTTCGGCGAAAATTATTTATCTTGTCACCTTTCTCAACTGTGCTTCTGCATATGCTTCTTCCTGCCAGCACTTTGTAACCAGTTTATCAATAACATCAGCATACCCCTTGTACCACTGATAATCCGTCAGGTCCGGTACCAGTTTCTGGACATGATGCCGCGCCAGTGTGGTTGGTAAACGGCTAAACCGGTTTCCATTGCAACGCCCACAAATCTTATAAACAGGCGTGCCATGAAGCCGGGTCCTTTTTTCATCCAGGACAATACCTTTACCCTTACACCCTCTGCACGCTGTGCTGACTTCTCCCTTACCATGACAATGCTGACATAGTTCCTTCACCCACTCTTCCTTGATAACGGATTCCCCGCTTCTGGAATGTTTCACCACTTCGCGCAATACATTATGAAATCCCGTACCAGCACAATGCTCACAGCGAGCCTTACTTGCCGCAGACCTGGAATAATCAGCAAAGGCAAAATTCACGAGGTAAGGAATAATCTGTAACCGTGTTTCTGCACTCAATTTATTCAATGTCGGGTTATCCAGTGCCATCGCGTAATTGAGCAGACCTTCAATCGCAAACTGAGGGTCCTGAACACCAACTTTTGCCAGGAATAAGGCAAACCCAAGCGGTGCTTTCGACTGCACCATCCCCTGCGCAGCCATCACATCCGTAATTGATAAACCACCTGAGTCTGTCGCCGGTGCGTCATCGCTCAATTTTGGAGATTTTGGGGAGTAATATTTTGGTAAGGCCTCAAGATTCATTCTCGCTCTCCATTTACACCAGCACGCCAATTGGCAGCAAAAAACAATAAAACGGCATCAACCGATCGTTATCTCTGGCTTCATACAATTGTCTCTGCCAGTGTTTTGGCGTAATTCTTCAGTATCCGGTAATCGGTCAAAACAGAACCGGGAAACGATATAAGCGCAGGCGCCCCCAGCGGTAGCGAAGGAGTTCTGCCATATATGACTCACACATCATTCATCCCCCAGTTCGGTGATGATCAGTTCCAGCTTTCCACCCTTGGTAACGGGCATTTTCACAACGCGATAATCAACGACCTGAGCATCATCCAGCCAGAAACCTGCTTTGGTGAGTGCGTCAAAAGCTGCTTTTTGCAGATTATCCAGGTCACGGCGACGGCGATCCGGCATGTGGCACTCAATACGGATTTTCACTGGCATAGCCAGACCGATATCCAGCATGGAGCCTTTGATGATTCGGGCGACGTTATCGCGGTATACCTGCCCCTCTGCGCTGATGTGCGTGCGCCCGCGATTATGGCGGTAGTAGCGGTTATTGCTCGGCGGCCAGGGTAGTGTGATGTAGTAAGTATTCACGCCTTGATTACCCCCTCTTTCAGCCAGATAACCTGCGTTCTCGCCATACCTTCCAGCGCGCATTCTTTTGCATACTCAGCATCGACAAAATGTGTGCGGCGGTCGATTTCGTCGTGACAGGCAGAACATGCAATGGTGGCAATCAGGTCTGGCGGTTTGATACCGGTACCGCACAATCCAGCCAGCCGGATATGTGCCAGTACAGACGTTTCAGGATTGCCATTACATACGCCAGGGATTCTTACCTGGCATTCCCGACCACGCGCTGCTTTTCTCAAATCAGCCATGATTCCTCCTTGCTGCCAGTCGCAACCATTTTTTATCAACCAGGCTGGCGGTATATCCGAGCAGTGTTGGTATTTCGGATGGTTTCAGCTCAGGCTTACGCTTACGACGATTTGGTACTCTGTAGATGTGTCCGCTCATGACACGAATAAGCGGTGTAGCCATTACGCCTCCTGCTTGTCGCGCAGCAGCTGGAACTCGCAGCTCTGCGGAATAGTCAGGTGGCAGCCAATATTCATCGCCCAGGCTTCAACCTTACACAGGAAGACATACATCTCTCCGGTATCAAGATCGGAGGTATGGCGTAACGACTGGATCGTAGTGATTTCGCCGGTTACGACATCAACCAGGTCCTTGGTTTCATAACCGAGGTATGTGTGTTTGAGTGCATCTTTTACCCATACTGCAGTAGCGAACGTTTTACCCCTGCTGATGAGGTACTCACTGATTTCGCTGTACCACATGTGGCTGAGTGCATTCTGGGAAAGACTGCGTCTCTCGCGCCACGGTTTAAGCACCATGCGAAAGCATTTGCCATCCTCCAGATAAGGCTGGATCTGCTGACCGATAGCGGTGAAGTTGCCGCGATGTAATTTGATGCCGTCTTGTGGGAGGTTCACGCTTCACCTCCGCAGAGGTCAAACGTTGGATGCAAAAAATCGCAGGTGCATTTCTGCATCTGTGAAGGGAGAAGAGAGTTTAGATTGTGTGTGCGCATAAACGTCCCCGTTTAGCGCAGAAGTCACCGGAGGTGTTCAGGCTCCGATGACATGATTATGGCGAGTTGATTATGGAAAATCAATTGAAGATGAAATTCAACAATGCCCCATGGTGCTATGGCGCTCAATTAATTATATAACTTCAGAGAAAACTGATAACCCATTGATGATGACATTAGCTCAGACTAAGAAGACTGACAACGGGGACGAACATGAACAGCAACGCCTGACATAGGTAAATCTCAAAAGCGAATCATATAATCCTTACCCCATCACTCAGAGACATCGCATAATAACATTCATACCACTATATAACCTCCAAATAACAACAACAATTCATTGGTTGCATTAATATCAGCGTGTTCCGTTGTTCAGGAATAAAACTTTTTATTTAACAAACAAAGAGAGTTCAATGATGAGCAAAATTACAGGCGTGTTAGTTGATAGCCATATCTATGATATTAAAAATGATATGGAGAGTGGTTACTGTTTCCCTAACAGTTTGTTCCCAGGAGCAACCTTCAAGATGGTCATTGATAATGACCCTATTAATAATGACAAGGTAAAATGGACCTGTAGCACTAATGCAGACAATAATGTTCTGGCGGTTAGCCAGGATGGCACAGTAACTTTTCCGGGCGTAGATGAAAAGTGCGTTGGGAAGATTTTTGTCATTTTCGCCACTGATAAATCAACAAACAAATCTGCCGGCATCTATGTTTTTATTGTGAAGCGTTTTTTCAAATACAGCATTGAACTTTATAACTCAGTTAAAGATATTTTACCGTGGATTGAAAACATGAACGGGAATTTTCCTGAGGCACGTGACATCTATAGTTACGATTATGATAACTATAGTGGACCGCATATTATCAATCGAGAAGTTAACGCAGGGCTTTACCAGGAATGGGGCACGTTATCTAATAGTGGATGGGACGCAAGTTGTGAGCTTGAGGGTATTTGTAGCATTTACGCTTTTGATAAAGACAATAATACTTATTATTGCCTGCGTGATTATGGAGAAATAGAGTGTATTGATCGTTTTTGCGTCGCTCAGGCAGTTGCATCCTACGGAGAATCCATCGACTGATTGTGTTTTTTCAACTATCATTTGCATTATTACAGCGTAAAGATTCACTGAAATTATAAAATTTAACTTGCGCAAAACCACCCGTTCAGCGGGTGGTTCTCATTTTTATCCACTATGTATATGAAGCTTAAAAAAATAAACGGACTTAAGCGCTCCTTTTTATATTGCTACAAACAATTAATTCTCGACACCTAATAACTAAAGCCCCGCCCCCATATACCGCCAATACCCGTTTCATAACAAAATGCTGGTGACATTTCTCACCGGAAACTTTATTGCTACTGCTCAGAACGCAAATGCGGCAATACTCGGCTCCACTTATCATCCTGCCACGGCTGGAATCTTACATGTGCCGTTTCTCTGGCAAGGATTTCGCGCGCCTTATGTAGTATCTGGGGATATTCTTGCTCAATAGAAGTAAAGCGACCGGCTTCGCGATGCTCCGCAACCTGAAGAAGTGGAGTAACATTCTGGCAGGCGGTTAACATCACATCCCCTGCTCGCCATAACCAGGCGAGTGTGCAAAGTTCGTTATCAGTGAATTGTTTTGTGATTGGGGATTGTTGAACTTCTCGATCGAGAATATCCAGAACCCAGCGGCGGAATTCTTTGGCTACAGGAGTGCGGGCGAACATAGCGATCAAATGGGCACCACGGAGGGAGAAAATGCGTATTGTTTTCTGGTAGTTCCCTGAGACACTCAAATTGAGGGTCTCAGTCATATCTGCCCTAAATTCATCGGAATTTCGATCGTAGATCTGAGTTACGGCATCAGATTTTTTATATCCGAGAGCTTGAGCAATCTCAACGGCAGTAAGCCAGATACTGTTGTTGTGTTTAACAGGATGGAATTTTGTTTGATGAAAGACTAGTTGTGTGCTCATGATGATTACCTATAAATCAAGTTAACCACCACCGCTGACGCCAATCAGTTTGGTGGTGAGACATGTAGGGTTGGCGTAACCGGGGTAATCAACCGGCCCGACCGAAGTCGGCCCTACACGCCCCACCATAATTCAGATGTGCGTATGCTTACGACAATAAAAAACACGCTCGCGGCGTGTAGTAGTCGCGATTACCTTATCCGGGACGCCAATCCCGTGTGCCGATTTTGCGGCAACGCACAGAATATAGCGCCAGATATTAGTTATCGTCAACCTCACTGATTTCCTCCCCCCGCCGCATAAACAAATAAAACCCGCTTCATCGCGGCACTCTGGCGACACTCCTTGAAAATCAGATTCGTGCTCACCTTTCCTTCCCGTTCTTCCCTGGTAGCGAACCTGTAATACACCGTTCGCCAGACCTTACCATCAATGACCAAGATTCCTGCCCGCGCCATTTTAGCCGCAGCCTGATTTATGCTGGTTACTGTTGCGCCTGTTACCTCAGCAACGTCCTGCGCACAGAAGCTCTTATGCGTCCCCAGGTAATGAATAATTGCCTCTTTGCCCGTCATACACTCGCCCCTTTCAGCCCAAATTTCGCTTTGATTTCGGCGATCTTCGCCAGCGCCTGAACACGATTAAGCGGCCTGCCATCCATGACAGGAAGTTGTTTTACTGGTTCAGGTATCGCCTCTCCACGGTTAATTCGCGCGGTCATACAGGCCAGTTCATCGGCAGCCTTGCGCCGTAATTCCGCATCAGTAAGCGCATTGGCCCGCATGTTCTGGTACAGGTTGGTAACCAGCCAGTAGTGCGCGTTTGATTTCCACGGATAAGACTCTGCATCTGGATACAGGCCACGCTTCCGGCAATACTCATAAACCATATCAACCAGCTCGCTGACGTTTGGCAGCCCGGCGTTAACGGATGCTTCTTCCCGGCACCAGGCGACAAACTGCCCGGGTGATGGCAGGAATGGTCGATTCTGCCGACGGGCTACGCGCATTCCAGCGTTAACCTGTTCCATCGTGGTGATCCCATTTTCCCGGAAAGCCAGAACCCACTGGCGGCGGATTTCGTTCAGTTCGTTCTGGTCACGGTTAGCCAGGCTCGCCGGGAAAGTTGCCAGTAACTGGCTGAACACACCATTGATAATCTGCGCTACCTGCTGTACCTGCGGCTTTTCGTCGTACTGTTCCGGCATGTTATTGGCGATCCGGCGCATCTGCTCACGGTCAAAATTAACCATCTGTGCGGCGATGTTTTTCATAGCTCCACCCCGTAAATCCAGTCAGTGTTCGTCAGGTCGAGTTTTGGTTTTCCGGCTGTCACGCCAGCCTGTTGCTTGTTACGGTTGATTTCGAGTTGGGTCCACTTGTCGCGGAGTTTGGCCGGACTTAGCACGTTACCGGACCAGAAGTTGTCCTGGCATGCCCAGCGGAACAGCACGCACATGTCGCGGTGGTTACGTCCGTCACGTTCACGCATCAGGCGGATATCGTTAGCCCACCCTGCAAAATTCGGTTTTCTGGCTGATGGCGCGATGGTCTTCACCATGTCAAACATCCACTCT
The DNA here is from genome assembly GCF_005781225.1 of Escherichia sp. E4736. Lineage (NCBI taxonomy): Bacteria > Pseudomonadati > Pseudomonadota > Gammaproteobacteria > Enterobacterales > Enterobacteriaceae > Escherichia > Escherichia sp. E4736. The sequence goes on from NZ_VATT01000034.1 coordinate 39,162, forward strand.
GCGGCGGTCAGGTCTTCTGCTGTCCCCCACTTGCTGCCGCTCTGAATCGCAGCATCCGGTTTCACCACAGGAAGGTCGTTTTCTGGCTGGTCAGAGGATTCGCCAGAATTCTCGGACGAATAAGGTTTTATATTGTCTTTTGTTAGTTTGTCTTTTGTGTTTACCTGATTCAGGTAAACGTCTTTACCTGATTTGGGTAAACTTTTTTTACCTGATTCAGGTAAATTTACCTCTTTCAGGTAAACTTTATTTTTCTTACCTGATTCGGGTAATGTTGACCATTCACTGACCACATTATTAATGCCGGTATTCCGCCCGCTCTGAATAAAAATCCCACGCTTTACCAGAACACTTTTTGCAGCAGAACACTTGTGCGGCAATATCCCGGTTAACTCGGAAAGTTGCTCGTTGCTCACCCAATCCATTTTTTTATTAAAGCCATATGTTTTGCGCATGACAGCCAGGAAGACCAGAAGCTGGTGCTGTGTTAATCCGGCCAGCATCACAGCTTCCAGCAACTCATTAGCAATGCGCGTATAACCATCATCGAGATCTGCCACGCGCGGCTCCTTTTGTGCCACATCCGGCACTGGAAAATTGAATATCTCAGCAGTGTTTGCCATAATTCCTCCCGCAATGAGTGCGTTACGATTTGCACCTGAAAGTCGGTTCTGTTCCAGCAGACCGGCTTTCGCCATTTCTGAACCTGTCATATTGCCCCCAGCATGGTGGTGACCATCGCCATCAGTGGACCAGCCAGATCTGGGTCCACACGAAACATCGACACAATACCTTCACTCATTTCCTTCAGTTTCTGGTGGCGTGGTGCGTTGAGAATGACCGCCTGCTTTGCCTCACTGAGTTCCTTTTCCATTTCAGCCAGCCGAGCCATAAAGCTATCCTGCTCAACCAGGTGGCCGCGATATTCCAGCGGTAGTACCGCCAGAATTGCCGGGGTCAGTTCACGCACGTTATTTCGGTATTTTTCAGAATCGAATTTGTTATCGAGGAAGCGGAACAACTTCTGGCGTGCACGGCTGACATCATCAGGGAAATCGATGGTGCCGCCGCCCAGCTCCCGATACTCATTCACAATGAGTGCGGCAACAACATCCTGATTATCTGCAGCCGACCAGGCGCGAACGGCATCACGGATTTTTTCGTGGCCTGGCGCCTGTTTTGTTTGAGAACGATTTATCACCGCAGTCGGGCTAAATCCGCTAGTCTGTTGGTATGTAAGTGGTTGCATAGTAATTGCCTTATCAGTTAACGCCGCAGATTAGGCGGCAGAATTACTCGCGTTAAACAATGGTGCGAGGTCGGGACGAATATCTGCTGGTTTAATCTTTCCACCAGTGGCTGAGACAATTTTCATTACATAGCGGGCATCAATTCCGCCACCGTGTAGCCAACGCCAAACCGTGGGTTGGGCTACACCGCAGAGATCTGCCAGTCGTTTTTGACTACCTGTAATACTGATTGCGAGTTGAATGGTTTGATTTGTCATTATCAATTCCTATTGGTATTGCAATAAATAGATAATAGCAATGCGTATTAACTCAAGCAATAGCAAAACGTTTTTGACCATCAATACGCAAGCGTATAAATTAAAACTTATGAAAAAAGAAACTCTTGCTGATCGCTTAAACCTAGCGATGGAACAATCTGGAATGTCTCAAGGCGCTCTTGCAAAGGCGTCTGGCGTAGCTCAACCCACAATCTGGAGACTGACAAGCGGCAACGCGCGCGGCTCAACAAAAATTGTTGAAATAGCTAATGCATTGGGTGTTCGAACAGAGTGGCTCTCGTCAGGCATAGGCCCGATGAGAAATGACGGTCAACAATCAGAAAAGCCTGCTGTCAACCATTCCAAATACTTCAAGATTGACGTTCTTGATATAGAAGTCAGTGCCGGGCCGGGTGTCATCAATCGTGAGTTTGTAGAAGTTCTACGCTCGGTTGAGTACTCGTTTGACGATGCTCGTCACATGTTCGATGGCAGGAAGGCGGAAAATATCCGCATCATTAACGTGCGCGGTGACAGCATGTCAGGAACGATCGAACCAGGTGATCTGCTGTTCGTTGATATCACAGTTAAATCTTTCGACGGTGATGGTATCTATGCGTTTCTGTACGACGACACAGCCCATGTAAAGCGCCTGCAAATGATGAAGGATAAGCTGCTGGTTATCTCTGATAACAAGAGCTACTCACCGTGGGACCCGATCGAGAAAGACGAGATGAACCGAGTGTTCATCTTCGGTAAAGTCATTGGAAGCATGCCGCAGACATATAGAAAACACGGATAATTTTTTTGCCAATTTATTTGTTGTATATTCAAAACAAAGGAAATGTCAATGAGAAAACTATTCGTTACAGCAGCTATTCTGATTAGCATCTCTGGATGTGCTCAGAAAATAGATCCCCAAATTGCCGCACAAGCTCAACAACCAGTTTACTGTCAAGGTAAAGAGCAATGCGATACATATTGGTCGAGAGCCAAAGCTTGGATAGCAATGAATTCTGGTTGGAAAATTCAGATGGCAGATGAAACGGTAATTTCCACATACACTCCTATTGGAAATAGTGCCGTGCTTGGATATCAGGTTGTAAAAACACCTTTAGGAAACGATAAGAACGAAATTGTTGTTCAAACTTCATGCGCAAATATGTTTGGATGCATTCCTAGCGCTGTAGAGCAAACTGCAAAGTTGAAAAATTACATTAAAGCCCAATAATCCCTCCCCCCTGACGCAATTGTCGGGGGTATCCCTCCTCAATACCATTGTTATCAACGCTTACAACTATCTTCGTGGCAAGTAATTTGGCCTATCTAGTTCTCCGTAATGTTTTCATTGTTATCAATTGGTTATTTAATTGCAAAATCCATTTTGAGTCGAATGTCACAAAAAACCTCAACATTAAATTCTTTTCAGTATCAACAGCATAACAACAAACGCTATCGCTCGATACTTATACGTATTGATATAATCAATAGCAATAGGTATTATAAATCCATCACAACGGCACAGGAATGCGGCAATCTCCTGATTTACCGCTTCACCGTTGCGATGACCGCTTAGATCCGCAGCTTGAATTTCAGCAGGCTACGGGGAGTGCGAGGGGTGAAACGGACGCGTGAACGTCGGTGTGACCAGCTGAAATCAACTCGATACTTCATACCTCAGTCGCTTCAACGAGGCGGCTTAGTTATGACACCGGCGGCCATCCACCGCCTGAATACGCGCAGAAGTCTCTATATGTTCAGCAGCCCAGCTTACGGGCAGGGGTTTTTATGGTTCATCAACATTACGGAGCGCAGACCGTTAATCGCGGTGCGGTCATGCCAGGAATGCTGGTCAAACACAAAGATGGTACCTGGACAGCATCAGCTAATTTACGCGGACGGCTTTATCTGCATCGCGGCATCGAGCGCACTTATACCCGTGACTTGCTCGTGGAAGTTTTTCTTGACGGACGCGGCAACGGCCTGAATCACTAATCCCCTTTCCTGTTTTTCTAATCAGCCTGGCATTTCGCTGGCGATATTTTCACAGCCATTTTCAGGAGTTCAGCCATGAACGCTTGTTACATTCAGGATCGTCTTGAGGCTCAGAGCTGGGCGCGTCACTACCAGCAGATCGCCCGTGAAGAGAAAGAGGCAGAACTGGCAGACGACATGGAAAAAGGTCTTCCACAGCACCTGTTTGAATCGCTATGCATCGATCATTTGCAACGCCACGGGGCCAGCAAAAAAGCCATTACCCGTGCGTTTGATGACGATGTTGAGTTTCAGGAGCGCATGGCAGAACACATCCGGTACATGGTTGAAACCATTGCTCACCACCAGGTTGATATTGATTCAGAGGTATAAAACGGATGAGTACAGCACTCGCAACGCTGGCAGGGAAGCTGGCTGAACGTGTCGGCATGGATTCTGTCGACCCACAGGAACTGATCACCACTCTTCGCCAGACAGCATTTAAAGGCGATGCCAGCGATGCGCAGTTCATCGCATTGCTGATCGTCGCCAACCAGTACGGCCTTAATCCGTGGACGAAAGAAATTTACGCCTTCCCTGATAAGCAGAACGGCATCGTTCCGGTGGTGGGCGTTGATGGCTGGTCCCGCATCATCAATGAAAACCAGCAGTTTGATGGCATGGACTTTGAGCAGGACAATGAATCCTGTACATGCCGGATTTACCGCAAGGACCGCAATCATCCGATCTGCGTTACCGAGTGGATGGATGAATGCCGCCGCGAACCATTCAAAACCCGCGAAGGCAGAGAAATCACGGGGCCGTGGCAGTCGCATCCCAAACGGATGTTACGGCATAAAGCCATGATTCAGTGTGCCCGTCTCGCCTTCGGATTTGCGGGTATCTATGACAAGGATGAAGCCGAGCGCATTGTCGAAAATACCGCATACACTGCAGAACGTCAGCCGGAACGCGACATCACTCCGGTTAACGATGAAACCATGCAGGAGATTAACACTCTGCTGATCGCCCTGGATAAAACATGGGATGACGACTTATTGCCGCTCTGTTCCCAGATATTTCGCCGCGACATTCGTGCATCGTCAGAACTGACACAGGCCGAAGCAGCGAAAGCTCTTGGATTCCTGAAACAGAAAGCCACTGAGCAGAAGGTGGCAGCATGACACCGGACATTATCCTGCAGCGTACCGGGATCGACGTGAGAGCTGTCGAACAGGGGGATGATGCATGGCACAAATTACGGCTCGGCGTCATCACCGCTTCAGAAGTTCACAACGTGATAGCAAAGCCCCGCTCAGGAAAGAAGTGGCCTGACATGAAAATGTCCTACTTCCACACCCTGCTGGCTGAGGTTTGCACCGGTGTGGCTCCGGAAGTTAATGCTAAGGCGCTGGCCTGGGGAAAACAGTACGAGAACGACGCCAGAACCCTGTTTGAATTCACTTCCGGCGTGAATGTTACTGAATCCCCGATCATCTATCGCGACGAAAGTATGCGCACCGCCTGCTCTCCCGATGGTTTATGCAGTGACGGCAATGGCCTTGAGCTGAAATGCCCGTTTACCTCCCGGGATTTCATGAAGTTCCGGCTCGGTGGTTTCGAGGCCATAAAGTCGGCTTACATGGCCCAGGTGCAGTACAGCATGTGGGTGACGCGAAAAGATGCCTGGTACTTTGCCAACTATGACCCGCGCATGAAGCGTGAAGGCCTGCATTATGTCGTGGTTGAGCGGGATGAAAAGTACATGGCGAATTTTGACGAGATGGTGCCGGAGTTCATCGAAAAAATGGACGAGGCACTGGCTGAAATTGGTTTTGTATTTGGGGAGCAATGGCGATGAAGCATCCTCGCGATAATATCCGGGTAGGCGCGATCACTTTCATCTACTCCGTTACAAAGCGAGGCTGGGTATTTCCCGGCCTTTCTGTTATCAGAAATCCACTGAAAGCACAGCGGCTGGCTGAGGAGATAAATAATAAACGGGGGGCTGTATGACTGATTTCACCGGAAGCAATACTCCTGCCGAACATCGCGACAGCTGGCGCACACCACCAGAGATTTTTGCTGCGCTTAATGCAGAGTTCGTTTTTCAACTTGATGCTGCAGCCAACGAAAAAAACCGGCTATGTCGGCTTTTTATCTCACAGGAGCAGAACACATTAACCACTTCATGGCCTGAAGCAATGGGATATGCCTCTGGTTATGTCTGGCTGAATCCACCATACAGCAATATTTCCCCTTTTGTGAAAAAGGCAGCCACTGAAAACAAATTCAGTAGTGTGGGATGTGTAATGTTACTGCCTGCTGACACATCTGTCGGATGGTTTCATGAAGCGATACAAACCGCCAGTGAGGTCAGATTCATCACGGCAGGACGACTGGCATTTATTAACCCACTCACCGGGAAACCCGTGAGTGGAAATAATAAAGGCTCGATGCTCATTATCTGGCACCCATACCCCCGTACACACTGCCACTTTACGACCGTTGATCGTGGCGAGTTGATGGCGTTCGGCTCAAGGATTCTTGCCCGTCGGGAGGCTGCATGACAACCACGGAATGCATTTTTCTGGCAGCGGGCTTCATATTCTGTGTGCTTATGCTTGCCGACATGGGACTTGTTCAATGACACATCAGCAAGAAAACGCCCTTCGCAGCATTGCCCGCCAGGCTAATTCTGAAATCAAAAAAGCCAGACAGCAGTTTCCGGATAAAAACGTCGATGACATTTGCCGTAGCGTACTAAAGAAGCACCGCGAAACGGTAACGCTGATGGGCTTCACACCGACTCATTTAAGCCTGGCGATCGGCATGTTAAACGGCGTCTTTAAGGAACGGTGAACATGAAAAGCAAAATCATCAGGGAGCTACAGGCTCCTTTTTTATTATTCGCATTCACCCTCACGCGTATTAACCAACAATTCAGGGATTAATGAGATGGCAGACCTCATTGATTCAGCATCAGAAATCGAAGAATTACAGCGCAACACAGCAATAAAAATGCGCCGTCTGAACCACCTGGCTGTATCCGCCACTCATTGTTGTGAGTGTGGCGATCCGATAGATGAACGAAGACGACTGGCCGTTCAGGGTTGTCGGACTTGTGCCAGTTGCCAGCAAGATCTGGAGCTTATCCGCAAACAAAGGGGGATTAAGTGATGGCTAACCTGCAACTTGCTGTTAAAAGTGAATACTTCGATGCCATGATTCGCGGAGAGAAAACGGAAGAGTATCGCCTTGTTAATGACTACTGGAAAAAGCGCCTCGTTAACCGCGAGTATGGCAGTCTGATCATCACGAAGGGATATCCGAAGCGTGACGATTTCAGTCGCAGAATTGATGTTCCGTATGACGGATATGAAGTGAAGACAATCACACATCCGCACTTTGGCGATAAACCGGTAAAGGTGTTCGCTATAAAGGTGAATATCAGCACTGAATATCAATCCGCACAACACAAGGCCAAGAATGTTCAGAGTGATTTACCCTAACACCTGGTACGTCGACCAACACGGCACTCCCTGCAAAATCCTGCGTTCCACTCACAACAAAGTTCACTACATCCGAAAAGGCAGAACATGTATCGCCAGCATGTTCCGCTTTAATCATGACTTTGAACCTGTGAATAAAGCTGATGCAGATCGGATAGCAGAAGAGATCGAAACGGCAGAACACATTAAGAAGTTACGTGACATGCGTTCAAAAAGCAGAGGTAACCATGGAATCATACAGCCTCACACTCGATGAGGCCTGTCAGTTTCTCAAGATATCCAGACCTACCGCTACCAACTGGATACGAACAGGCCGCCTACAGGCAACACGCAAAGACCCCACTAAACCAAAATCTCCTTACCTCACAACACGACAAGCCTGCATTGCGGCGCTTCAGTCTCCGCTGCATACTGTCCAGGTGAGCGCGGGTGATGGCATAACAGAGGAAAGAAAATGTCACTCTTCCGCAGAGGTGAAATATGGTACGCCAGTTTCACATTGCCGAACGGTAAAAGATTTAAACAGTCTCTTGGAACAAAGGACAAAAGGCAGGCGACAGAGCTCCATGACAAGCTAAAGGCTGAAGCATGGCGGGTCAGCAAACTTGGTGAAATACCTGATATGACGTTCGAGGAGGCGTGTGTCAGGTGGCTCGAAGAGAAAGCACATAAAAAATCACTGGACGATGACAAAAGCCGGATCGGATTCTGGCTTCAACATTTCGCAGGAATGCAACTAAGAGACATTACTGAATCAAAAATTTATTCAGCAATGCAGAAAATGACGAACCGGCGTCATGAGGAAAACTGGAAACTCAGGGCAGAAGCATGCAGAAAAAAAGGGAAACCAGTTCCAGAATACACGCCAAAACCAGCGTCCGTTGCAACGAAGGCAACGCATCTTTCATTTATAAAGGCCCTGCTAAGAGCCGCAGAGCGTGAATGGAAAATGCTGGATAAGGCACCAATTATTAAAGTGCCTCAACCAAAGAATAAACGGATCCGCTGGCTGGAGCCTCATGAAGCACAAAGGCTGATTGATGAATGTCCGGAGCCATTAAAGTCTGTTGTTGAATTTGCACTGGCAACAGGTTTAAGACGCTCGAACATCATCAACCTTGAATGGCAACAAATAGATATGCAGCGCCGGGTGGCATGGATAAACCCGGAAGAGAGTAAATCAAACCGCGCAATTGGCGTTGCGCTGAATGATACTGCATGTCGCGTATTGAAAAAACAAATCGGGAATCATCACCGTTGGGTATTTGTGTACAAGGAAAGCTGTACCAAACCAGACGGAACGAAAGCGCCAACAGTAAGGAAGATGCGGTATGACGCAAACACAGCCTGGAAAGCGGCGCTGAGACGGGCTGGTATTGATGATTTCAGATTTCACGACTTGAGACACACCTGGGCAAGTTGGCTGGTTCAAGCCGGAGTCCCGTTGTCAGTGTTACAGGAAATGGGAGGCTGGGAGTCTATCGAAATGGTTCGTCGATATGCTCACCTTGCACCTAATCACCTTACCGAACACGCACGGCAAATAGACTCGATCCTGAACCCATCGGTCCCAAATTTGTCCCAGTCAAAAAATAAGGAAGGTACTAATGATGTGTAACTTATTGATTTAGATGGTGCCGATAATAGGAGTCGAACCTACGACCTTCGCATTACGAATGCGACGTTATTATACTTTTACCCCTTTAAAAACCTACTCTTAAAACAATTAGTTCATTATAAAACATTAACTTATAAAACACACCTGTTGATAAAAATTGACAGGTGTTGATGTGTATTCCCCTAATTTACTTACACCAGCCGTTACATTATGGTGATGTAACCTTTCTCATCTGGAGCCCAAAAATGGCACTTCCGAGACAAAAACTCACCTTCGAGCGTATTCGAAAATTTGCTTTAACTGAAGGGAAAAACCAAGCATTTCTTTGGGATGCGGATGTAACAACTCTGGCATGCCGGGCAACTCGCGGAACAAAAGCTTTTGTGTTCCAAAGCGTATATGCGGGAAAAACCCTTCGCATGACCATTGGCAACATTAACGATTGGAGGATTGATGATGCCAGGGCCGAAGCCAGGCGGCTGCAAACATTAATCGATACTGGGATAGATCCGCGTATAGCTAAAGCAGAAAAAATTGCTGAAGCGGAATCACAGCAGGCTGAATCTCGTAAAACGAAGGTAACCTTCTCAAGCGCTTGGGAAGATTATCTTCAAGAATTGAGAACCGGAATCAGCGCAAAAACTAAACGTCCTTACTCTGCACGTTATATTGCCGATCACGTGAACTTGTCCAGCCGTGGAGGAGAAAGTAAAAAAAGAGGCCGGGGCCCAACCTCGGCTGGACCATTGGCTAGCTTGCTCGACCTACCGTTATCGGAACTAACACCAGAGAACATTGCCGCATGGCTAAGTACAGAAAGACAAAATCGGCCTACCGTCACTGCTCATGCCTACCGTCTGTTGCGTGCATTTATCAAATGGGTTAATTACCAGAAAAAATATCAGGGAATAATCCATGGCGATCTTGCACAAGATCATAACGTGAGAAAATTGGTTCCAGTATCAGCGAGTAAAGCGGGAGATTGCTTACAAAAAGAACAGTTAAAAAGCTGGTTCAGTGCCGTGCGTAACCTCAACAATCCCATTGCATCGGCCTATCTCCAGGTACTTTTACTCACCGGAGCGCGACGCGAAGAAATTGCGTCACTTCGGTGGTCTGACGTCGATTTCAAATGGTCAAGTATGCGGATTAAAGACAAGATCGAAGGCGAACGTATCATACCTCTTACTCCTTATGTCACTCACCTGTTACGCGCATTGGTGCAAACACCAAATTCTGACGTAAATAAGGAGGATTGGGTTTTCAGGAGTAATAGCAAAAGCGGCAAAATTATTGAACCGCGTTCCGCACACAATCGGGCCTTAGCTAAGGCTGAATTACCACACATCAGCCTGCATGGATTACGTCGTAGTTTTGGTACGCTCGCCGAATGGGTCGAAGTGCCAACTGGCATAGTTGCGCAGATTATGGGCCATAAACCTAGTGCTCTAGCTGAGAAACACTACCGTCGTCGTCCATTAGATTTGTTGCGTAAATGGCATGAAAAAATTGAGAGCTGGATCTTAGAACAGGCCTCTATTTATGAAAAAATCGAGTGTTGATACGCGTTGATTTCATTAAATATCAATATGTTACATTAACCCTGAAAAATAAAAGAGTTATTGACAGATATTGAAACTTGGATAAAAATCGCCTCATTAGTTCACGACCCTAGAGGAGAAATATCAGAATGTTTAATAGTTACAACCCCGTGTTAGATGATAGTCAAGAGATTCTGGCGAATCTGCTTGGACTGCCCGAGATCAATTTTGAAATCCAATACCATTCACCATCATCTAATGGACTCCCCATTGAGCAATGGTTTAAAAACCACTATAAGAAAGTCGCCCTTCATGTAATGGATCAGGCTATTTATCGGAAAAATGTACGAAACAAGGCATGCAAAATTGCTTTAGCTAACGTGATTTCTCGTTCAGTGCCATTTAAAACTCATACCTCGAGAGCGCATCGTAGTAGCACCAAGTCAGCAAAGGGATCTTTTTCCACCGGTTCAAGTGAAGGTGGTGATCCCGAGCCTGCAAGTGTACTCAGATCATCCTCCTTATTCTCTATCCTTTCCTTAAACGCCTCCTATCTCTTAAACAAAGCCTGCGTCCTACCTATTGCTTCATTTGCCCACGTTTTTATCTCCGGGGTGGCATCATGAGCAAATTTCAAATAAGTGAAGCATCATCTCCAAGCAACATCCGACTTGTTTCTACTAATGATTTAGCACAACTGTTGAATTGTAAACCGCAAACAATCAGAAAATGGTTGTGCCAAGATCAATTACCATCTGGTTTGGTAAGACCAAAAAAAATTAACAAAAAAAACTACTGGCTCTGGGATGACGTTCAAAGCTATATCCACACTCTCTTCGCTTCTGAAGAAAAACGATGAAAGGAGGTTATTATGTTAGATAAAAATTTCCCTGTACACACGCTGCCCTCACTAGCCAGAAATGCTGTCTATGAAGTAGAACAGCATACTCAAGCCCCACTATCATTGATTTCTTCAGCTATACTAAGTGCCATTTCTTTAGCCTGTCAGAATAGTATAGATGTATGTAGGATAAATAACATTACTGGCCCTGCATCATTATATTTGTTGACAATCGCCGATTCTGGAGAAAGGAAAACAGGTGTTTACAAACAAATATTTAACCCGATATATGAATTTGAAGAATTGTTATTTGAAAAGCATCTAAATGAAATGCTATCATACAAAAACACAATTGAAATAATAGATATTGAAAAGAAATTAATTATAGCAAAAATCAAGTCAGACATTCGCTGCAATAGAGATATTTCTGAGCATCGTAAAAGACTTGAAGAACTTCTTTCTTCTTACCCAGAAGAACCAATAAAATATAGGATGATATTTAATGACGCGACACCCGCTGCTTTAAAAGATTATCTTTCCGGTCATTGGCGTTCTGTCGGAATTTTTTCTGATGAAGCAGGAACTGTATTTAATGGCTATATCCTAGGTGACTTACCCTTCCTCAACAAAATGTGGGATGGTTCTACATACACACTGCAAAGAAAGAATGAACCGGATAGATTAATTAAAAATGCAACCCTAACAGCAGGATTGATGGCGCAACCTAGCGTTATTAGCAGATATATTAAAAATAAAGGTGATATAGCAAAGGGAATTGGGATATTCAATCGATTTTTGATTTGTCAACCTCACTCGAAACAAGGTTACAGAACAATAACTAACCCAGTCACTTCAAATGAACATCTTCCATTGTTTCATAAGAGATTAATGGAGATTATTAAGACAAACATTGCATCAAATAAAAACAGCAAACGGACCTGCCTCTACTTTTCTCCGGAAGCACAAGAAAGATGGATACAATTTCATAATCAAGTAGAGTCCGAAATGGGGATGCTTGGATTTGGATTATTTTCTGACATCAAAGATTATGCTTCTAAAATTGCAGAAAATGCAGCAAGAATATCAGCACTTCTATTTTATTTTAACCATGGGGAAGGTGATATTTCTTTAGAAGCCATAGAGGCAGCAATTGAAATTACACTTTGGTTTACAGATGAATATATCCGTATATTTTCACCTCCTAAGCTCCTAGATAAAAAAGAGGAACAAGTTGATTCTGAAGAATTATTTAACTGGGTTATAAAATATTGCGAAGACAACTCCATAATTTATTTTAACAAAGTGTTAATTTACTCCTTTGGACCTAATCGATTGAGAAGAAAGAAAGTCGCAGATGGTTTATTGGAAATTTTAGTTCAGCAAGGAAAAATCAGAATAGCTAAACGTGGAAGATCTTTATATATCGGTCCTGATATAGACTATATGCAATCTATCAGCACACAATACATCGTGTAAAAGTACAAAGCTAAATGCAGAGCGAATTGCACTCGTAATCTTTAGGCTGGAACAGACCTGATATAGGTAAATGGTGGTGGAAAGGTAATATATTGTCGTTTCTATTGATAACTAATAGAAGTGTTGTATGTGATTGCCAAAACATTAATTCATTTGCTCTATAGAAAAGATATTAATCAACATGCTCTTATTTAAGATAAGAGCAACTATGGTCTTATTATTATGAAAATCTATAATGGTACTCATGGCAATCATATCATCTCTTATAGAGACAATATTGCTACCGTGATTAACAATGCTATTCATCAATTCTCCAAAACTATGGCGTTAAGGGTTGATCTTCATTATCCGAAAATCCTTGATAATGGCGACACAGTTTGTTGTTTTCATAATCTTGAACCTGGAGCAATATCTCGCTTTATAAATTCATTAAAAGCTATATTAGCTGCTAGTGAAAACCGTAGAGTATGCGCTGGGATTAGAATAAAACCAAATTCAATACGCCAACTCTGGGCAAGGGAATACACGCAGAGTGGAAAATGTCATTTTCACACTTGTCTATTTTTCAATAAAGATGCTTACTATCACTTGGGTCATCATGAACATAGCGGTACGCTCACTAATATGATAACTAGAGCATGGTATAGTGCTCTTAATCTTGAACCTGAGGATTGCAGGAATCTGGTTCATTTCCCGGAGAATTGTAGATATGTATTGAATGTTAACGATCCGGATTTTGACATTGTGTATAACGACCTTCTCACCCGTCTAGACTATTTAACCAAGTTAGATACAAAAATATTTGGTGAAGGTGACAGAAATTTCGGATGCAGTCGAGGGTAGTTGGTTATAATACAACCCCATTAAATTCCAGTAAAAGTTTATAAGCACTTATATCATTCCATAATATAAATCCGAATATCATAAAAGATATTATTGATTTATCGCACTGCCAATGTGCCCCCGGTAACTTCGAAAGAAACTGCCCATCTAAAACTTATAGATGGGCAGTTTTATGCAAACATCACATATACTTCATTCTACGATTATCAAATGCAGGCATAGTTCCTTCAAGAACATCAACCACTTTGTTATTAATTACGCTACACTCAATAGCTCCTGGGGTATATGTTATTTTGTGCCCCTTTGTGCGATCAAACTCACAATGGATAATTTGCTCTGCATCACAAACAACTGCAAGATTCGGATTATGTGTAACCATAATAATCTGTCGTTTTTGCTTTGCTTCCGTTAAAACAGGTACAAGCAGGCTAACAATAGTTTCATTGTCAAGATTCTCTTCAGGCTGGTCCAGAATTATTGGTGTATTTCCTTTATCCACAAGCAGATAGAAAATCAGAAGTAAGGCCCCTCTTTGTCCAGGAGACAATTGTCCTATTTGAGCATCTTGAAACATTAATGTATATCTTGGCTCAAGGTACTCTAAGCCAAAAATAAGGTCATAAACTTCATTAGCTGTACGATCTTTGCGTAACAATGAAGCTACACCAACTGGATTCTTAGAAGAACTCTCTAGTTTTCTGTGCAATTCCTGGACAAACATGAGTAAAGATTCTTGGTCATTTAAATCATGTCGATCCATAAGGTCTTTAATTACTGAAAGACTCTCTGATTCGCCCCTAAATTCACCCGACGCTTGCTTAACAATGGAAAATAATCTATTTGAAATTAGATCTGCAGTGCTACTTAGTTCAGCTCTAAATTGTAGTTTGTATTCATCACGGATAAGAATATTATTTTGAATAAGTGATTGTACTGGTTCGAAAAGGGTTTCACGATTCTCTTTTTGCTCATTAAGAATTGTAAAAATTTTTCGAGTCAAATCGTTTCGTTTCTCATGTAATTCTAATCGTTGACTTGGAAGTTGCTCCAGTTTAGATATTCTATGCTTGATACCTTCGAGTGTATCTGGATCATCTTTGTTTCCTAATAATGCTGCATGTTTCTCACCCCAAGCTTTGAGCTGTTCTTTAAACAACTGGTATGCTTGTTGTGGGGCATTCAACTGTGCATTTAGTGGAGCTTTTTTCTCCAAAATTAATTGTTTACTAGCCACTTGGGTTAATTGACGTTCTTTGATTTCTTTTTCACGAAGTGAACCAGCATCGTCTAATGCAGAGAGAGTTTTTTCATCAACATCAACTCTAACTAAACTCTCTATATCCAAACCAAGGAGTTTAGCATCTGAATCAAACTCTGACACAAATTGATTAACTGCACGTTTGACGATTTCAAAACCAGCCTTAATATTCTTGCTTGCTTTTCTCTTTCCGGCTAACTTTGTAAGTTCTTCTAGGTCTGATTCTTGCTGCTTCTGTAACTTTTCTAATTCTTGATTGATGTTTGATAGCTGTTCAGATATTTGTTGTTGTTCCTGTGTAAGCTCATTAGATGGTTCAGGAACTTCTTCTGGCTTTGCTTTGATCAACTCTTCCAGTAATCTAACTTTTTGAGCCAACATTTCATCAAGTGCTTTTTTTGCTTCATCGGTCATTTGGCTCTCAATAAACATTACTTGTTCATTGAGTTTATGCATCTCACTACGATAGCTTTCTAGTTGGCTTCGAAGAGAGCTCTCCTGCTTTTCTATCAGATCTTCAAAATCATGAGCACCTAAGCGTATAGATTCATCTGCATGTGAGAAGATTACAGATCTTAGTTCTTTTTCAAATGCATCTGATTGGCCCGATACATGAGCATTACACAACTCTTCAAAATGGCCTTGTGGAATGTATTTTATTAATTCAACATTTTCAGTTGCTGGATTATCATTAAGGTTTTTTGTTAACTCTTTTTCATCACTCCATACTATTTTTGCATTGAAGTGACGTGCTGGCTCACCTGTTTTTCCTCTAAATCGATTTTCCTTTAGGAAGGAAAAATGATGACTTTGTTTAGAGTTACCAAGCAACGCTGCAATATCAGCCAATGCACTTTTACCACTACCTTTATTACCAATAATAGCGACTAAATCGTGATTTAAATGTATATCCGTATTGTCGAGCCAGGATTCATTGATTGATGAATCAATTGATTTTTTAACTTCTAGCTTTTCAATAAATAGACTTCTGTTTTCGCTTACTAATTTCCGTTTTTTAGGAATAGCACCAATAAATGAACGTTTTGCTGGTTCTCTTATTGCTTGCATTAATCCGTCAAATGTTGGATTAGCCTTTATCCATGTTGCCTTTCCTGAAGGGTAGTCACCATATCCTCGGCGATCATTGTTACCAGGTTCTCCAACAAAGCAGTGAGCATCACTCCCTGAAATAGCAAGTCTAGGTTTATTATTTAAAGCCTTTTGAAAAGCATCAAACCACCTTTCATTTTCAGGGACCTTTACACCAGCGAAAGCTGCCCACGTAGCATAATCCCTTGTTTCAAATATTGGTGATGTCTTGAAAAGAGTTAATGCGAATGCATAATGCGCGTTACGCTCAATTTCAGTAAGCCCATCATTGGTATCAAATGGCATGTACCCAATAGCTTGATTTTTGCTGACACTGTTAATTGCTTTTTGATAACTCTCACATGTAACCTCGGCTATTATTGAACCAGCCTTGAGAGCATCAGCATCAGATTGAAGAATCTTTTGTTGGTTGAGACTATGATGCCGCAATTTATCTGGTGCAGCCTCCCTAGCTATTTGGATTAAGGCTGAATCTGATAATGACTTATTTATTAGAGCAACCTCTAGTTTACTCTTGAAATCAATAAGCTCCTGATCTGGTATATGATCAGAAAAAAGAACGTGAGCATTTAGCCTTCCACGCATTGGCGCCATCAACCGCAATTCAATTCCAGGAAAAACGGTTTTTTCTAGCTTGGGGGCATCTTCTTGCGTCAATCGATGTTTTAACGCAAACCATCCATCAAAGGTCCAATAATCCATAATCGCAAATGCGATTGGTTCTGCTGCATTCATAGCATTGATCATTGCATCCACTAGTGGGGCGTTCTCTGGTGAGCGTGGATCTGACTTAAATCTCGGGCCATTCCAATGAAAAGATGCTGGAGTGTGAATATGTAAATCCCACTTATGCCATTCTGAACCCCGGGGATACTGGCTACTAACCATTTGCTTTTCCTTGTCATCAATAGAATTGGGCGAACGAACACAACCCAATACCTCTTGAAATTCAGTAAAAAGGGATATCAGGCTCAATTATTTTAACCAAATTCAATATGTTATCAACAGAATGATACTCTAGGATATCTTGAATAAGATCAACATCATATATGAATCCATTCTAAAAACATTAAGATATATATCATTCCCCTGAACATTTCCTTTTAAACGGTAAAACCATTTGGTTTTACCGTTTTATGTTTTACTTTTCAGCGGAGTTGAGATGAAAAAAATTGAAGGTCTACTTGACCTGCAGGACTCGCTTTCCGACCTGCCGCAATGGGCATCGGAGCGTATTCTGCAGCAGATAAACCAGCTTACTCACTACGAGCCTGTGATCGGCATTATGGGTAAAACCGGGGCAGGAAAATCGTCGTTGTGCAATGCCCTGTTTGCCAGTGAGGTTTCACCGGTTAGCGATGTAGTCGCCTGCACACGCGTCCCCTTACAATTTAGCCTGCAAGTGGGCGAGAGCGTTATGACCCTTGTTGATCTACCAGGCGTGGGGGAAAGTAGTTTGCGCGATACTGAATACGCCGCCCTGTATCGCGAACAACTTCCCCGGCTCGACCTGGTACTGTGGCTGATTAAGGCTGATGATCGGGCGCTGGGGGTGGATGAACAATTTTACCATCAGGTAATTGGGGAGGCTTACCGACATAAGGTGCTGTTTGTTATCAGTCAGTCGGATAAGGCTGAACCCACCAGCGGCGGTGATAAGCTCTCCAGGGAGCAAAAGCAGAACATCAGTCGCAAAATCTGCTTGCTGCATGAGTTATTCCAACCAGTAAATCCGATCTGTGCGGTGTCGGTTCGTCTGCATTGGGGACTGCGGGTGATGGCAGAGCGTATGATTCGTTGCCTTCCGCGTGAGGCCAGTAGCCCGGTAGCGGTACAGCTTAGTGCTCCTCTTCGTACCGATGCCGTTAATAAAAAAGCCCGTGACGATTTTGGTGAAACAGTAGGCTCGGTACTGGACACTGTAAGTTCCCTGCCACTCATACCGGCCCCGGTTCGGACAGTTATCCAGTCTGTACGCAACATCGTGGTATCAGTCGCCCGTGCAGTCTGGGATTTCTTCTTCTGAACATTAACCATTCCAACCCGTAGTTTCCTGAGCCCTGCCGCGATTTTGCGGCGGGGCTTTTTGTATGTATTTTCCATCATGAGGAGTCTGCTTATGACCCGTCTGGCTTCGCGCTTTGGCGCAGCAAATCTTATCCGTCGTGACCGGCCGTTAACCCGTGAAGAGTTGTATCGCGTGGTACCCAGTGTGTTCAGTGAGGAGAAGCATGCGTCCCGGAGTGCCCGGTATACCTGGATACCAACAATTACTGTACTTGAAAACCTGCAGCGCGAAGGCTTTCAGCCGTTCTTTGCCTGCCAGACTCGAGTACCTGACCCAGGGCGTCGCGAGCATACAAAGCACATGCTGCGCCTGCGTCGGGAGGGGCAGATTACCGGTAAGCAGGTCCCGGAAATTATTCTGCTCAATTCTCACGACGGCTCCAGCTCGTATCAGATGCTACCGGGATTATTCCGTGCGGTATGCCAGAACGGACTCGTCTGCGGTGAGTCGTTTGGCGAGGTGCGTGTGCCGCACAAAGGGGATGTGGTGAGTCAGGTGATCGAAGGAGCGTATGAAGTGCTGGGGATTTTTGACCGTGTGGAAGAGAAGCGGGATGCCATGCAGTCGCTGATGCTGACGCCACCTGCACAACAGGCTCTGGCACAGGCTGCACTGACGTACCGTTTCGGTGAGGACCACCAGCCGGTGACAGCACCTCAGATACTCTCCCCACGCCGCTGGCAGGATGAGAGCAATGATCTGTGGACCACATACCAGCGTATTCAGGAGAACCTGATTAAGGGCGGGCTCAGTGGTCGGAGTGCAAAAGGTGGGCGAACGCATACCCGCGCCGTGCGTGGTATCGACGGAGATGTGAAGCTCAACCGGGCTCTCTGGGTGATAGCGGAAGCGATGCTGAGTGGGTTTCAGTCCTGAGCTTGTTATCAGTATGTTGGGAAAGGACACTCCCTGTCCGTTTTACCACCATTGGATTGAGTGTTTTATCACCGTATTTCACGGTGTGCCGCGTCGGGCCTGCCTCCGGTGGCAGAGAAAAAATAGTTCATTCCGTGTCCATACCCTGTCCGCCCCCCTCTTTAGAATCATTTCATATTCAGTCAGTTAATTATTACGGAGATTCGAGATGACACAGGCAGAGCGCCGTCACGACCGGCTGGCTGTCAGGCTGTCACTGATAATCAGCCGCCTGGTTGCCGGTGAAACGCTGAACATGACGCGACTTGCTGCAGAGTTTGGTGTGTCAGTCCGTACCCTGCGACGGGATTTTCGTGAACGGCTGCTGTACCTCGACCTTGAGTATCGACGGGGGCAATGCCGCCTGCGTAGCACCGGTGGGGGCGTACAGGGCGAGCTCGATGCGCTGACCTTCGCGCACCGGGCCGGACTGGCCGATATTTTTCCGGGGCTGGACCGGCGTCTGGCGGGCATGCTGCTCACTGCAGGAGGGATGCCGTGCCTGGTGTGGCAGCCGCCACAGACTATATCACCGTCCATCTCACTGGTGTTCTACCGTCTTGTCAGTGCCATTACCGCCTGCAAGCGGGTACTGCTGCTGGCCGAGGGAGAGCGCTGTGACGGGCTGGCCCCGTACCGCCTGATATCACTCGACGGCTGCTGGTACCTCACTGGTGAACTTAACGGGCATATCACCGTGCACCCTCTGGCGACCATCCATGCGGTGACAGTCCTGAACACCACTTTTACCCCGCGAAAACGTCTCAGCCAGTTAACCACACAGGCGGGCTTTATCCGGGCTCTTCCGCACTTCAGCTGTATTCGTGAAGTCCTGTCTCCTGGGCCCTCTGAGGAGGAGCAGGGCAACACACTGATTTAATTACCTCTGTTAAGAAGGAAAAACAATGACCTGGCATTACGAGAAAAATGGCATACGTCACGACAATGTGACCGAAGACGACATCACTGGCCTGATTGCGCGCGGTGAACTCACCGCTGCCACGCTGGTGTGGCGACAGGGCATGACAGACTGGCAACCGGTCTCCGCCACCCCGCTGGCTTCAGCGCTGCTCCACAGCACTACACCACCAGCGCTGCCGGGGAACCGCATTCCGGGTGCAGTGGTATGGACGCTGGCATTTGCTCCCTTCATTGGTTATGCGCTCGAGCTGTGGACTGCAGGGCTGAACGGAATGTCTTTTGACGAGGCATATGAGGCTGTCTCGGGCGGGCAGTACTGGTTTATCACGCTGCTGCTCAATATCGCTCTGGGGTATCTCGATGAACGACGCCTGCGTAAGGCCGGAGTGGACACCGCCACGTTCGGCAAACTGGCCTGGCTGGTGCCGTTCTATCTGTGGCGTCGGGCGAAAAACCTCGGTCAGAAACCGGCTTACTTCTGGGTATGGCTTGTGATGCTGGCACTGACTGTATGGGCCTGAATCACCGCTACCTGATACTTCCCTGTTAAGGACCAACGTAATGAAAACACTGATTAAAATACTGGGCATTACCGGCAGCCTTCTGCTTTGTGCAGGGGCTCAGGCCCAGCCCTATAACCGGACGCTACCTGCTGTCGTCAATGACAACAACGGGAATATTTTCTGGTGTGATGCGCATCGTCAGGTTACCGGAAAATGCGAAGCCATGTCTGTTGACCGTCAGGGCGGGATGGTCACGGTGCGTTCAGCACCTTTTAAAGACTGCGAAGGCGGCCTGTGGGGCTGGATAACTATCATGCGCAACGATGTGTCGAAGGGATTCACCATTACTCCGGACAAGAAGTTCGGTCTCACCGTAAAAGACCTGTGCCGTCCGGGCACAGTAGTGACCTTTATGCCCAACCAGAAGAAGCCGGAATATGACGACCTGGTGGCGTTGTACCAGGGCAAAGAGCTGTTTCGCTACCGGCGCTTCTGATAACACCCGATACCTACCTCCCTCATTTTGCCCGACAGCGGGCTGGATTAATTCAGGAAGAAAACCATGCTGAAAATAATGACCTCTGCTGTACCCGCTCTCATTCTGTCACTTGCCGCATTCAGTGCCGGTGCCGCTCAACTTCCGGCAAGCCTGATGGATAAAGACAATCCCGGCCAGGAGTACTGGTGCCAGGGAAACGACATCAACACCTCCATGTGCTCACTGACCGGTGTCAGCGACGACCATAAATTTGCCCTGATTCAGGACCTGCCGGGCCCGGCCTGTGAGGACTTAAGCTTCGGGATTATTGATCTGGTGCGTCAGACCGGCGTCAACATTCCTTACGATGGTGGTGACTGTAAGGGCGATGTGCAGGCCGGTTTTGTGCGAGGCACGAAAGATAATGCCCTGTATGTGAAAATTGTCCGGGGCAGTAAAACCCTGCGGCTGTATAAGGTACAAACCGGTTACTGACAATCACCCGACACCTGCATACTCCCAAAGCCCCTGACGCGTCTGCGTCAGGGGCTTTTGCTTTTAAGGTACACCGAATGTCTGAATCTCATATGTTGCCACCGGGACCGTTCACCCGACAGCAGGCTGAAGCGGTTACCTGCCGGTATAAAAATATCGCTATTGAAGATGACCAGTGCAGCCACTTCCGCCTGGTGGTTCGAGACTCTGAAGGTCGAATGGTCTGGCGGGCGTGGTGCTTTGAACCTGATGCCGGTGAAGGGCTTAACCGTTATATCCGCAAGTCAGGCATCCTCAGAGCATCCTCCTCCTGACCACACCCATTCATCATCCCTGCATGCCCTTTATTTCCCATACGCCAGCCATCGTCGCTGGCGTTTTTATTGACGGAGAATATCCATGACGACACAAACTAAACGCGAATTGATGTCCGCTAATGAACCTCAATTTGACCTCACTGCAACACCAGTACCTGACGAACAGCGCCTCGATTTCTGGCCGCTGTATTTTGGCGCTATTCCGCAGTGGATAACGCTGGAACCCCGTATTTTCGGCTGGATGGAGCGCTTCTGTGATGAGTACAGCGGTGGTATCTGGTCCTTTTACACGCTCAGCAATGGCGGTGCGTTTATGGCCCCTGATGCTGACGGTGGTGATAAATGGCATCTGTTCAACAGCATGAACGGTAATGGTGCGGAAATGAGTGTGGAAGCCGCAGGTATCGCGGTCTGCCTGATTGAATACAGCCATCACGCCTGTCGTACAGAATGTGACGCAATGACCGCACACTATTATCGCTTGCGGGACTATGCCCTGCAGCATCCTGAAGCTCACTCCATTCTGCGTATCATCGACTGAACGGAGGAACAACGGATGAAACAGCTCTCCTTTTTACCCGGCGAGATGACGCCACAGGACCGGCGTCTCATTCAGCGGGCGCTCAGGATTCTGGACCGGCATCTGCATGAGCCCGGGGTAGCCTTCACCTCCACTCACGCCGTTCGGGAGTGGTTGCGACTGCATATGGCCGCACTTGAGCGGGAAGAGTTCCGGGTGCTGTATCTGGATAATCAGAACCAGCTTATCGCCCATGAGACGCTCTTTAGTGGCACGATTAACCGCACCGAGGTTCATCCCCGGGAAGTGGTCAAACGTGCACTGCACTTCAATGCGGCGGCGGTGATACTGGCGCATAACCATCCTTCCGGCGAGACGACGCCCAGCCAGGCTGACAAAGCCCTCACGCAGCGACTGACTCAGGTACTTCAACTGGTGGATATCCGTGTCCCTGACCATCTGATTGTTGGTGGCAGGCAAATCTATTCGTTCGCAGGACACGGTCTGCTGTGAGGTATTACATGAAAATTATCAGTAAACGCCGGGCAATGACGATATACCGCCAGCATCCTGAGTCCCGAATCTTTCGCTACTGCACCGGAAAATATCAGTGGCACGGTAGCGTCTGTCATTACACCGGTCAGGTGGTTCCTGACATTCCCGGTGTGCTGGCGGTATACGCCCAACGCCGCCAGGACCGCAACGGACCGTATGCCTGCCTGATGAGTATCACCCTGAACTGACAATAAAAGAGGTTATAAATGAGCAACACCACATGGGGCCTGCAGCGGGATATCACGCCGCGCCTGGGAGCCCGCCTTGTGCAGGAGGGGAACCGGCTGCATTACCTGGCTGACCGGGCCAGCATCATCGGTAAGTTCAGTGACGCCGAATGCCGGAAACTGGATGAAACTTTCCCGCACTTTATCAGCCAGATGGAATTGATGCTGATCACCGGTGAACTGAATCCCCGACATGCCCACTGCGTCAACCTGTACCACAATGGTTTCACCTGCGAAGCCGATACCCTTGGTAGTTGCGGCTACGCATACATCGCTGTTTATCCCACTCAACGCTAACTAATTCACGAGAGCAAGCATGAAAACTCTACCTGCTACAATTTCGCGGGCGGCGAAGCCCTGTCTGTCGCCCGTAGCTGTCTGGCAAATGCTACTGACACGCCTGCTGGAACAGCACTATGGCCTGACACTGAACGACACGCCGTTCAGTGATAAAACAGTTATTAAGGAACATATTGATGCCGGAATTACCCTGGCCGATGCAGTCAACTTCTTGGTAGATAAGTACGAACTGGTTCGTATCGATCGCAGAGGGTTCTACTGTCGGGAACAATCACCCTATCTTCGAGCGGTAGATATCCTGCGA
Source organism: Escherichia sp. E4736 (assembly GCF_005781225.1). Taxonomy (NCBI): domain Bacteria; kingdom Pseudomonadati; phylum Pseudomonadota; class Gammaproteobacteria; order Enterobacterales; family Enterobacteriaceae; genus Escherichia; species Escherichia sp. E4736. The sequence goes on from NZ_VATT01000034.1 coordinate 62,445, forward strand.
GCACGACAGGCAACTGGCTTGTTACGACGAAGCCAAAGTGACCTAGGAGGCTGAATTCTACGAGCAGCATTCCCAATCTTCATCACTAATCTTTCTTCTTTATTTACTCCTTGCATAATGCGTCCGCTACTTACAGTGGACGCAATACATCATACGGACAGAACATCATGTAAACAGATAGTAGTTTTTTTCGTGCTCAGTTGAGGCATTTTACTCAACCAGCATTAGACAATGCTTATCTGATCCAGATGATGCCCATAGTACTAATGAATTTTAGTCCTCTGATAAATCGAGGATTCCAAAACAAAGTAGTAGATTGCCTTGTCATACAGTAATCAAGTAACTAAGCTGACCGGTTCAATGGCGACGATACTGCTTGTTTTGTACAATTTGTTGCGTAATGGTCTCTGATCAGATAAATATACAACTGTTTTTATATACAGGTTTAATGGCATGTTACAATATACATCTGTAGAGATTTGTGCAGGGGCAGGAGGTCAAGCTCTAGGGTTACATAACGCTGGCTTCGCTCACCGCGCACTCGTCGAGATTGATCCAGCAGCCTGCGAAACTCTTCGCCTCAACAATAACCTCCATTCTTTAGGTTGGGGAGATATCATAGAGGGTTGCGTTAAGCATTTTGCTGAACACACTGCATATAATTTTTCTGATGTTGACTTGGTTGCAGGGGGAGTGCCCTGCCCACCATTCTCAAAAGCAGGGAAGCAACTTGGCAAAGATGATGAACGTGATTTGTTTCCGACAGCGCTCAAAATTGTGAACACTATTAAGCCAAAAGCAGTAATGATTGAAAATGTTTCAGGTTTGTTAGACCCAAAGTTTAAACAATATCGGCAAGAACTAGATCATGCTTTCTCTGCAATGGGTTATAAGACCTTTTGGAAACTTCATAATGCTTCTGATTACGGAGTTCCTCAGCTTCGCCCACGTGTTCTTTTAGTCGCATTGCGTGGTGAATATGCAGCTCATTTTCATTGGCCGAGTGAAACGTTGATACCGCCGACTGTGGGTGATGCCCTCTTTGACTTAATGTCAATGGGAGGTTGGGAAGGAGCTGAAGCCTGGAGAAAGGCAGCAGATAATATAGCTCCTACACTTGTTGGCGGTTCCCATAAGCATGGGGGGCCAGATCTTGGCCCGACAAGAGCCAAAAGATCCTGGCAAGCGCTTGGAGTCAATGGACATTCCATAGCGGATAATGGCCCTGAAAAGGGGTTTATCGGGTATGTTGGAAGAGACGGAAAGGTTCGGGCTGGTTTTGAAAATATGCCTCGTTTGACTGTAAGAATGGCTGCACGAATCCAAGGTTTCCCCGACTGGTGGAAATTCTCTGGTAAAAAAACAGCTGCTTATCGTCAAGTCGGTAACGCTTTCCCCCCCCCTGTTGCCGAGGCAACAGGAAGGCAAATCCGTAAAGCACTCGAAGCTGTTGACATCATGAAAAAACAACAGTTGGCGTTACCACTCGAGTCAAATGATATTCAGAGCTTGCGTATTGCGTAGGCAACGATTTCGTCTAATGAAATCCCATTTGCATCGGCTAGCTGCTGAGCTTTTCTTAAAGCAGCTTCTGGCAGATGGAGCATTGTAGTAATCCCGAACTTTTCAGGGAATGCCCATGAGCATGTGTAACAATCATCAGTACACCCCTCACATGCTCTTCTCTTACCTACGTTGCAATTGTGGCAAAGAGCTTGCCAATTGGTTAACTCATTTCCACCACCACGTGACAAAGGTATTTTGTGATCCGCTTGTAGCCCCCTGACCCCACCTGCAACAGTTTTACCACATGTTGCACATGTATTGCTGTGGTTAGAAAATAAACCGGATCGTTGTGATTCTGTCAGGTATTCCCTTTCCATTGGTGGGGCAATCATACTTGATTTCAGCCGCCAAGCATGCCCCGAGAACTCCGCAATGTACGAGCTTTCGAGATCACAGCCTAGTTCATCTCGCAATTCTCTTGTTCGTCTATCGAAGTACTTTTGCCCTGTCAGTTCCAGTAGTTCTATTGATGAGACCCAAGGTTTAGGAAAATCAATATCATCCGAGCCCCATAATCTCTTCAGGATAGTCAACTTGACTTCACTCAATCGCTTTTTTTTAGGTAACGCTGACAAATAATTTTCGAATAATTCCATGCTATCTCTCGAAAGAAACCTTAATCTCGCAAGGGATTACACCACACATGGAAGTAGACAGGGAAGGGCTATCTTAAAATCAGCCATATAGAGCGACAATCAACAAAACGACATGTATTGGGATCAGTTTGGGAAACGGAAAATCTTGTATGTTTAGCTCGTTATTTAACCACACCAGCCCATAAGGGATTGATTTAGCGCCAGTGGCTATCGGTTTTAAATTATCGTCTTGGCAGCATCGCGTTTAGGTTATCCGGTTAGGGAAAAGCCACTCCAAATGCCATATAGCGGGGGAGTACACCCTATTGCGATAACACCACCCGTTCAAAAACGGGCATACCGTACAATAATTCTCGATCTCTAAACCGCCCCTAGGTAAGTCAGGCCTCACGTCGTGAAAGCATAGTTGCAGTAAGGTAGAATTACAGCCTAATCAGAAAGATGAAGGTGAGGAAGGATGAACATCTGCAAATGCTTCAAATGCGATACCTGCGGTACATTGATCGATTGCAGGATTGGCATGTCCAACAGAGAAGTACAACCATTTCAGTTTGCTTGCCCGGTATGTGAGGAATGTATTTCTTTCATTATTGGCCATCCGGATGGAACGTTAAAAGGGGCAGAGGACATTGTTGATTTTGATGGGCCATTTAAAGGGGAAAACCCATTTGTCGATTTGCATCTAGATTTCCCTGCCTACTTTGGCAAGTACGAAATGGGGAAAACGACATTCATACGGGTTGTCAGTGAACTTGGTGAAGACGCATATTATCATCTTGCTCAACGCCTTGAGGTATTGAATCGCCTTCTTCCGATGCAAAGAGACTTGCAGCGCATTATTACCCAGTACAAACGTGGCGACATCGATAAGTTAGATGGGATCTGCAACAAGATACCCGGGGTTACATTGCGTTCTCATAAAAAACAAGACGTATTGGCCGCGTTGTACTCAGCTACTTCAATCATGTCATCCCCTTTTACTATTCATGAGCAAAACGAAGAGCTTTCTAATGAACTACCTGGTCTTTATCAATGGCTTCACGCGCATCATCATGACAAAACTGTCGCTTATATTGATGAGATTCTGGCAAATAATTTCCTCCAAAATCTGCATCAAGACTGCCTTAGTCTTTACCCTAAAATCATCGAGTTAGATCTGCCATTTCGCGCGACGTTCTTTTATGACTACGTTAAAGAGGGGGAGTACAACCCGGTTGCTGCAAGGATTTCAACAACAGATTTTGATACCTGTAACAACTTTTATAAAGACTTAGCAGAAGTGTTTTCTAGGCAGTTGATCTTATTGGCGGGGCTTAACAATCTTCTGCATCGCGGTGATCACAATGAATTTGAACCCTCTTTGAAAGTGACGAGAAGGAATGAGCCGCGCCGGGAGGCTGTTTCATTGAATGCTTTTGCCGATGCCGACCTGGGAACCAAACTCCAGTTTATTGATAAATGCTTCTACAAGATTGATGAAACGGCAATTGATAATCGACTAAGAAACGGGATAGCCCATTACAAATATGAGTACAAGGAGTCTACTCAGGTCATCACGTATTACCCTTTCAAAGAAGGGATGAATAGAGAGAAAGCACAAGAAATTACGTTCATTGAATTCATTCGTAAGTCACTGCTTTTATTTAGAGAAGTTCACAACTTGAATCATCTGATCAAGACAACGCTTTACTACTGTGTGTTGGTATTGAAAAAGGATTTCTGATGTAGGATTGGTTAAATAACACCCTAAATGTGCTAGATTTTCCGTTTCCAAACCGCCTCCTGTATAGGCCTGTTAAGCTGCTATTCTTGCTGCCTAAGCAAGAATAGCAGCTTAACATTTCGTGCATATCACTAAAAATGTCCGACATCAATATCTGGAACATCGTTTCATCAAGATGAAAAAATCAACAAGACTGAACCAATCAGATATACGGATGTTCTATTGTTGATGTACGTTTACGAAAATTACTTACACATGCAGTTACACGAAAAAATTCATGATGCAGACAAAGAGGGGTGTTAATCGTAACTAATTGATTTAATGGTGCCGATAATAGGAGTCGAACCTACGACCTTCGCATTACGAATGCGCTGCTCTACCAACTGAGCTATATCGGCCCTGAAAGGACATGTTCACGAACGTGAATCACGGTGGACAAGGTTAAAACTAACCGGGCGATGCGTCAATGGCCTTGTGAATCAAATGGCTACTTTTGCATCACCCGATTTTATTTACGCACGAATGGTGTAATCACCAATGCCGATCCACTTGTAGGTGGTCAGTGCTTCCAGCCCCATTGGGCCGCGCGCGTGCAGTTTTTGCGTGCTTACCGCGACTTCCGCGCCCAGACCAAACTGGCCGCCGTCGGTAAAACGCGTAGAGGCGTTAACGTAAACAGCGGAGGAATCCACTTCGTTAACAAAACGCTGGGCGTTGCGCATATCGCGGGTCAGGATCGCATCGGAGTGTTGCGTGCCATGCTCGCGAATATGGGCAATGGCGTCGTCCAGATCGCTGACGATTTTAACGTTCAAATCTAATGACAGAAACTCATCGTCATACTCTTCGGCTTTAACAGCAACCACCTTCGCAGGGCCTGGCTGCAACTGTGCCATTGCGGCAGCATCTGCGTGTAATGTCACGCTGCTTTCCGCCATTTGTTTGCTTAATGCGGGCAGGAAGCTATCGGCGATGTTTTTATTCACCAGCAACGTTTCTACCGTATTACATGTGCTCGGACGCTGAGTTTTCGCGTTGACGATTACTTTCAGGGCTTCAGCGATCTCTGCACTTTCATCAACGTAAATATGGCATACGCCTATACCGCCTGTGATCACCGGGATTGTCGACTGTTCGCGGCATAGCTTATGCAGACCAGCGCCGCCGCGCGGGATCAGCATGTCGATGTATTTATCCATACGCAGCATTTCACTGACCAACGCGCGGTCAGGATTATCAATTGCCTGTACTGCACCTGCCGGTAAACCGCAGGATTTCAGGGCGTCCTGAATCACCGCCACCGTTGCAGCGTTAGTGCGGCAGGTTTCTTTGCCGCCACGCAGGATCACCGCGTTACCCGTTTTCAGGCACAGCGAAGCAACATCGACCGTCACGTTCGGGCGCGCTTCATAAATCACGCCAATCACCCCCAGCGGCACGCGACGACGCTCCAGACGCAGGCCGCTGTCCAGCATGCCGCCATCGATTACCTGCCCCACCGGATCGGCGAGGTTACACACCTGGCGCACATCATCGGCAATGCCTTTCAGCCGTGCGGGCGTCAGTGCCAGACGGTCAAGCATCGCTTCGCTAAGGCCGTTGGCACGCGCGTCAGCAACATCCTGCGCGTTAGCGTTGAGAATGATTTCGCTTTGTGCTTCCAGTTCATCGGCGATTTTTTCCAGCACGCGATTTTTTTCGCGGCTGGAGAGTTGTGCTAATTTATACGAGGCTTGCTTCGCGGCAATGCCCATTTGTTCCAGCATCGGCCTGCTCCTTAACGGGTAATCATGTCATCACGGTGAACGGCTACCGGGCCGTATTCATATCCCAGTATTGCATCAATTTCTTGCGAGTGGTGTCCGGCAATGCGGCGCAATGCATCGCTGTTGTAACGACTGACGCCGTGGGCGATATCGCGGCCTTCAAGGTTGCAAATGCGGATGACTTCACCACGCGAGAAATTGCCAGTCACGCTCTTAATGCCTTTCGGCAACAGGGAGCTGCCGCGTTCAAGAATGGCGGCGGTTGCCCCTTCATCTACCGTGATTTCACCCGCCGGCGGCGCACCGAAAATCCAGCGTTTACGGTTTTCAAGCGGAGTCGCCTGGGCATGGAACAGCGTACCGACGGAAATACCTTCCATCACATCACCAATGACGCCCGGCTTGCTGCCCGCGGCAATAATGGTGTCGATACCCGCACGGCAAGCCACGTCAGCGGCCTGCAATTTAGTGCTCATGCCGCCGGTTCCAAGACCTGAAACGCTATCACCGGCAATCGCGCGCAGTGCGTCATCAATGCCGTAAACATCTTTAATCAGTTCTGCCTGCGGATTGCTGCGCGGGTCAGCGGTATACAAACCTTTTTGATCGGTCAGCAGCAACAGTTTATCGGCACCCGCCAGAATCGCCGCCAGAGCAGAAAGGTTGTCGTTGTCACCAACTTTAATTTCTGCCGTAGCGACAGCATCGTTCTCATTAATTACTGGAACGATGTTGTTATCGAGCAGCGCACGCAGGGTGTCGCGGGCGTTCAGGAAGCGTTCACGGTCTTCCATATCAGCACGAGTCAGCAGCATCTGCCCGACGTGAATGCCATAAATCGAAAACAGCTGTTCCCACAGTTGAATCAGTCGACTCTGCCCTACCGCCGCCAGCAGTTGTTTTGAGGCAATAGTCGCTGGCAGTTCCGGGTAACCCAGGTGCTCACGTCCGGCGGCAATCGCGCCCGACGTCACAATGACTATCCGATGCCCGGCGGCATGTAACTGCGCGCACTGGCGAACAAGTTCAACGATATGGGCACGGTTCAGGCGGCGCGATCCACCTGTTAGCACACTGGTGCCGAGTTTTACCACCAGCGTCTGGCTGTCACTCATGATTCTCTGCCATTCAATTTTAGGAAAAATGATATCAAACGAACGTTTTAGCAGGACTGTCGTCGGTTGCCAACCATCTGCGAGCAAAGCATAGCGTTTTGTTGCGCGGGATCAGCAAGCGTAACGGCAGTTGTTTACGCTTTTATTACAGATTTAATAAATTAGCACATTTTAAGAATATTATTAAGCTGTAATATATCTTTAACAATCTCAGGTTAAAAACTTTCCTGTTTTCAACGGGACTCTCCCGCTGAATATTCGCGCGTAAATTAAAATCAGGAAAGAAAATGAAAAAGAGCACTCTGGCATTAGTGGTGATGGGTATTGTGGCATCTGCATCCGTACAGGCCGCAGAAGTATATAACAAAGACGGTAATAAACTGGATGTCTATGGCAAAGTTAAAGCCATGCATTATATGAGTGATAATGACAGTAAAGATGGCGACCAGAGTTATATCCGTTTTGGCTTTAAAGGCGAAACACAAATTAACGATCAACTGACTGGTTATGGGCGTTGGGAAGCAGAGTTTGCCGGAAATAAAGCGGAGAGTGATACCGCACAGCAAAAAACGCGACTCGCTTTTGCCGGGTTGAAATATAAAGATTTGGGTTCTTTCGATTATGGTCGTAACCTGGGCGCGTTGTATGACGTGGAAGCCTGGACCGATATGTTCCCGGAATTTGGTGGCGACTCCTCCGCACAGACCGATAACTTTATGACCAAACGCGCCAGCGGGCTGGCGACTTATCGTAACACCGACTTTTTCGGCGTTATCGATGGCTTGAATTTAACCTTGCAATATCAAGGAAAAAACGAAAACCGCGATGTGAAAAAGCAGAATGGCGATGGCTTCGGCACCTCGTTAACCTATGACTTTGGCGGCAGCGATTTCGCCATCAGTGGGGCCTATACCAACTCCGATCGCACCAACGAGCAGAACCTGCAAAGCCGTGGCACAGGCAAGCGTGCAGAAGCATGGGCAACAGGTCTGAAATATGATGCTAATAATATTTATCTGGCAACTTTCTATTCTGAAACGCGCAAAATGACGCCAATCTCTGGCGGCTTTGCCAATAAGACGCAGAACTTTGAAGCGGTCGCACAATATCAATTCGACTTTGGTCTGCGTCCATCACTGGGTTACGTCTTATCGAAAGGGAAAGATATTGAAGGCATCGGCGATGAAGATCTGGTCAATTACATCGATGTCGGTGCTACGTATTATTTCAACAAAAATATGTCAGCGTTTGTTGATTATAAAATCAATCAGCTGGATAGCGATAATAAGCTGAATATCAACAATGATGATATTGTCGCGGTTGGCATGACCTATCAGTTTTAATGAATATTGCCGGATGCGGCGTGAACGCCTTATCCGGCCTACGAAAACCAATATTTCAGGCCGGAATAGATGCGTAAACATCACATCCGGCACATTTCATTCACGCCGTTAACTTCACCGGCTCGTCACGAAAATCATCCGCCGGTTCCAGTTTCAGATTCAACGTCACCAACAGTTCACGCAGCTTCTCGTGAAACTCACGCAAGGTATACTCCAGCCGCTCTACCACTTCGGCATCTTTTACCGGAACACTCGTCCAGTCGCCTGCTTTATCGAACAGACCAAACTGATAGCTGTATGTAAAACGGGATTCCTGCGCTTCCAGTTCCATCCACCAGCCCCAGAACTCACGCACTTCCGGCGCGGGTTTCACGTTGACGCATACAGCCAGACAATCGAAAAAGAATCGATTATCTTCGCACTTACCTTCACGAATATACGGGCCTAGTGCGGTAAATTTTTTGATCAATCTGCTTTTCGGGTGTCCACTCGGTAACGTCATTGCGATCTCCTGTTGTGATGCAACTGTTTTACCAAATTGACAAAATTTAGCAAATTTTTAACACAATCGCTTTTCGATCCAGTTGGTGATTTCCTGAAGCGCCTTGTCAAAATTCCGATACACGGGGTTAAGCGGAATCTCTAACAATTTACCATCCGCAGATGACGACGTGATTAAGCGTGAATCCTCTTCCGGGCTGAACGGATCGTTCTTCCAGTACCCTGATAACATTGGCGTTGGGCAACGACGTCCCAGCAATCCTTGCACTTTTAATGAATAGCGATTCAGCTCAACACGCAATGCTTCATCAGAAGCATCATGCATTCCCAGTCGGCTCGCCAGAACGTCAAGATACATTTCCGGCACTTGTTGCTGGCACTTAAAATCACTCAGCAAGGTGTGAACCACCGGGCCAAGACAGGCCACCGCTTTCAAACGTGATGCCTCGAGATAAGCCAGGCGTACAGCAACGTTAGCACCGAAACGAAAACCAAAGGCGGCAACGCGAGTGTGATCTACCCATGGAACGTTAGGCAGCGCCTTTAAGACATGTTGGTGCAGCAGGCTGGAATCCTGGGTGAGTTTCCATTTTGAGGAAAAACCGACTGAAGGCATATCAATAGTCAGCATCGCAATGCCGCGCGGTGCAAAATAGCGCTCATAAAGGGAGTAATAGTCGGTTTGCATCGCATCCAGACCACCACACATTAATACTGTCGGGAATGGACCATCACCTTTTGGCATATGCAAAAAGCCAGTGATGGGCGCGCCCCCCGGAACGGTAAACTCCATTTGCCGCATTGTTCCAGGCAGACGTTGCGCAGCTTCTTCATACGCGCGATTTGACAACGCCTGTACCTGTTCAGCCAGATCATCGCCCTTCAAGTGCGGATAGGCGGCAATATTGTACAACGTAGCTGCGTGCAGCCAGTGACGCCCGCTGAGTTGCGGATCTTCTTCCGCACAGGCTTTCTGTTGCCACACCATCGCCTGGGTGGCCCACTCGTAAATCCAGTTGCCGCCACGGTAGCCAATCACCGTATCGTATAAATCATTGTCGGTGCGTTCAGCATCGCTCATCACAATGCGCGCCTGAACGTCGAGGATTTCACGCGGATCAACACCGCGCCAGATCCACATCAGGCGGTTAATCATGCGATACCAATGAGGAATATTTTTGCCATCAAGGGCCGACTGCACCGACGGTTGCGCACCGTGGTTAAAACGGCGGACTAGCGTCGAGGTTTCAGGATGTTTAAAGCGGGGTTTGAACAGGGTTTCGCTCAGGTTAGCCTGTGTCATGGATGCAACCTCCAGGAATACTTACTGGAAGCTATTGTAACCTGCCTGACGTTAAAAAGAACAACGCCCGGCAGTGCCAGGCGTTGAAAAGATTAGCGACCGGAGATTGGCGGGACGAATACGACGCCCATATCCCACGGTTGCTCAATCCAGGTATCTTGTGGGATATCAACCACATAATCATCAACCAGCGGGCGACCAGCCGGTTTCGCGAAGATAGTCACAAAGTGTGCTTTAGGATACATTTCACGAATCGCAACCGCAGTACCACCGGTATCTACCAGGTCATCAATGACGATAAAGCCTTCACCGTCACCTTCTGCGCGTTTCAGTACTTTCAGTTCGCGCTGGTTGTCGTGATCGTAGCTGGAAATACATACGGTATCGACATGACGAATACCCAGTTCACGCGCCAGTAACGCACCCGGTACCAGACCGCCACGGCTTACGGCAATAATGCCTTTCCATTGTTCAGAAGGCATCAGTCGGCTTGCGAGTTTACGTGCATGGATCTGCAACATGTCCCAGGTGACGATGTATTTTTCGCTCATGTGAAGTGTCCCAGCCTGTTTATCTACGGCTTAAAAAGCGTTCGAGGGGAAAATAGGTTGCGCGAGATTATAGAGATCTGGCGCACTAAAAACCAGTATTTCACATAAGTCCGCGTCTTTTTACGCACTGCTACTACCTGTCGCTAGATAAAGTGGTATTCTCAAACATATCTCGCAAGCCTGACTTGTGCTGACAACATTTTCTGCTAACCCTGTGACCTGCAATACTGTTTTGCGGGTGATCGACAAGGAGACTTAACGTGTCTGAACTGTCTCAATTATCTCCACAGCCGCTGTGGGATATTTTTGCAAAAATCTGTTCTATTCCTCACCCGTCCTATCATGAAGAGCAACTCGCTGAATACATTGTAGGTTGGGCAAAAGAAAAAGGTTTCCACGTCGAACGCGATCAAGTGGGGAATATCCTGATTCGTAAACCTGCCACCGCAGGTATGGAAAACCGTAAACCGGTTGTCCTGCAGGCTCACCTCGATATGGTGCCGCAAAAAAACAACGACACCGTGCACGACTTCACCAAAGATCCTATCCAGCCTTATATTGATGGCGAATGGGTTAAAGCGCGCGGCACCACGCTGGGTGCAGATAACGGCATTGGTATGGCGTCTGCACTGGCGGTTCTGGCTGACGAAAACGTGGTTCATGGCCCGCTGGAAGTGCTGCTGACTATGACCGAAGAAGCCGGTATGGACGGCGCGTTCGGTTTACAAAGCAACTGGTTGCAGGCTGACATTCTGATTAACACCGACTCCGAAGAAGAAGGTGAAATCTACATGGGATGTGCGGGGGGTATCGACTTCACCTCCAACCTGCATTTAGATCGTGAAGCGGTTCCAGCTGGCTTTGAAACCTTCAAGTTAACCTTAAAAGGTCTGAAAGGCGGTCACTCTGGTGGCGAAATCCACGTTGGCCTGGGTAACGCGAACAAACTGCTGGTTCGCTTCCTGGCAGGTCATGCAGAAGAACTGGATCTGCGTCTTATTGATTTCAACGGCGGCACACTGCGTAACGCCATCCCGCGTGAAGCCTTTGCGACCATTGCTGTCGCAGCTGATAAAGTCGACGCACTGAAATCTCTGGTGAATACCTATCAGGACATCCTGAAAAACGAACTGGCAGAAAAAGAGAAGAATCTGGCCTTGTTGCTGGACTCTGTAGCGAACGATAAAGCTGCCCTGATTGCGAAATCTCGCGATACCTTTATTCGTCTGCTGAACGCCACCCCGAACGGTGTGATTCGTAACTCCGATGTAGCCAAAGGCGTGGTTGAAACCTCCCTGAACGTCGGTGTGGTGACCATGACCGACAACAACGTAGAAATTCACTGCCTGATCCGTTCTCTGATCGACAGCGGTAAAGACTACGTGGTGAGCATGCTGGATTCGCTGGGTAAACTGGCAGGCGCGAAAACCGAAGCGAAAGGCGCATATCCTGGCTGGCAGCCGGACGCTAATTCTCCGGTGATGCATCTGGTACGTGAAACCTATCAGCGTCTGTTCAACAAGACGCCGAACATCCAGATTATCCATGCGGGCCTGGAATGTGGTCTGTTCAAAAAACCGTATCCGGAAATGGACATGGTTTCTATCGGGCCAACAATCACCGGTCCACATTCTCCGGATGAACAAGTTCACATCGAAAGCGTAGGTCATTACTGGCGGCTTCTGACTGAACTGCTGAAAGAAATTCCGGCGAAGTAATAACGATTGCGTCCACGCCTGCGGGCGTGGACTGTTCAAGGATGAACAATGATCCCTAAAAAATTACACCGTATCTGGTATCCGTCTCTCGAAACCTTTTCCTGTTCAACGCCATATTCCATTGATGAAGCCCGTCGGCAATTAATCAACGCTATTGATGACGACGATGAAATGAAAGGTAAGATTGGTCATGAGCAATTGACTATCTCGCATACGACCTGGTATTGGGGAAGAAGCCATACAACGACGTTCCGTGGTTCCTGGCAAGAAACACCTTCGGGGGTAATACTTGAAGGCGTATATACCAACCTGGCGTTTATGTCGTTATGGTTCACAGTAGTTCTGATAATAGGCACATTTTCTGTCATAGCAGGTGTCTTCTCTCTGATATCAGCCTTAATAACATCCCCCCTGCAACAGTCAGCCATCCAGGAAGCTCTGATTTTCATGTTTGCGCCGCCGGGTATGCTCGCACTGGGAACCCTTCTGATGCCCTTCATAACCGCTCATCAGAATCACTTTAATCCAACGTTCGAAAAACTCATTCGGCAGGCATTAAAATAACGACCATTCACCTCAGGAAAGAAGGGCTGAATCGCATGGCGATTTACATTGAAATAACAAAGCATTATGAAACCTATGAAAAGGTCGCATATTTATATAGCTGCGATCATATTTCTTGGGGGAAATTTCTAATCACCAAAGAAAATCTCGCGCTGGAATCCGTGAAAGAACTTAAGGGTGAAAAACAGAATTTTTATATGTTCAGAGCCTGGGGAAAAGTCAGAAGAACATATTTAACCACGGGAGAATTTCCCCAGGAAACATGTTACGCCGCCTGAAGTCAGAAGAATTTTTTATTCTTCGCGATACCTGCCCATACCAATGTCGCCGCCAGCAGAGCAAACCATAATAATGGCCAATGTGTAGGGTAAAGATGATGATGTCGTTGCCCGTTATCAACCAGATAGCACCAGAAAAGAGCAAAATCGGGCGCAACGTCCCCAACTAAGCCAATAACCATCGCCCAGCGCGCATGACGAGCAATCAGCGGCAAACGTTTCATTAAAGTACAAGTTATTAAATAACCAGCCGGAAGATGACCGATAAACATGACTATTCCTTTCGTTTTGCCCGCCGCTTTCATCTAGAAAACGGCGGGAGACATTCCTCAATTACACAGCGATAAAAGCCATCCCTGTAAACGTTCGTCGCGGGTTGCCACGTTCAATCTGGTGATGGAACATTCGCCGCTGCGATTTCAGCGCCGCGCTATTTTCCTGTTGCTGTTGTTCCAGCTTCCAGGCAATCAGCAATCGCGCCAGCCATTTGTTCGCATGCTGGCTGCGCTCTGACTGAACCTTCACGCTAATACCGGATGCCAGATGCGTGGCGCGCACCGCCGAGTCGGTTTTATTGACATATTGACCGCCCGGCCCCGACGAACGCAGCGTCTCATAACGGATTGCATCCGATTGTTCCTGCTCATTAGCGGTAAAACGCCCAATGCCCAGAAACCAGTTTTTGCGCCCATGATGAGGCCGATACGGACTCGGGCAAATCCACTGAATGGCGGGCGTTATTTTCATTGCAAGCTGGATTTAATGTTGCGGTTTATATCGCATATAAAAATTAGTAAACCACGCTCCCCGGCATTCAACGCGCTGCTGCTTAACTGTCTGAAAACCATAACGTTCAAAAAAGGGTTTTGCGGTTATGCTGGCGTCCGCCGTAAGTTCAGATTCAGACTTAATCAAAGGTTTTAACAAAGCGCTGGCAACTCCACGGCGGGTGTATTCAGGGTCAACAAATAACATATCGATATAATGTTCAATGCGGGAAATAAAACCAACCGGTTGTGCATTAATGACTGCAACCCGCACTTGTGATTTCGCGAGTTTCTCCTTCCAGCGAGATTCGTCAATCTGCGCCCAGGCGGCAATTTGTTGTGGAGAATAGTGCTGACTGGCGGTCATCGTAACCGCTCTAATAAAAATAGCGCATATGTGCTGAAAATCGCCAGGCTGATAGTCTCTTATTTGTATGTTATTCATAATATAAATTCAAAAACGCATGCGAAACGCTTCTGCCATTTTCCCAATTTTATGCATTTGGTTGTTATCTCGAGCCAGTTTATGAGGTTCAGGTTTCAAAATGGCAATGAGCAACCATGCTTGCTCATCAAACGCACCCTGACAATATACCAAATGCGCTTCGTCATTCGTTCTGCTGAATTGGCGCAACTGTGGCGGAAATGGGTTATTCTCATTTGCCAGATGAATATGAGCAACTCGCTCAAATTTAATTAATGGCCAGGTAAACGAGTCGTCGTAGAGTGCATCGCGACCAAATATATCTGGCAAAACACCGTCACGCTTATAGGAAATAAAATCCGCCGTTAACGCATCAAGTTCCTCTGCTGTAAGTTGCAGGCGAATAAGTTTTGTTTTGAATACCCGCATCCTTATTCCTTAAAGTCATTGAAATCATCATCCGTCATATCATTAAGATATTGTTCAGCGCGGCGTGTAATTTCCTCTAATCTTGCAGCACTCGGACGGAAGCGCGCCTTCACTGGTTTTTTCTCCTCTTGTTCAGCAAGCATGTCCATTAATGCTTCAAATGCGCTGGCACTTAAGAGATATCCTGCGGGGCGATTATTAGAAAGAACCGCAACCGGTTGATCAATAAAGTATTTTGCTGGATTTTTACGTAACTCAGTGATATTGACCGATTTTTCAGCGAGAATTCGATGCATACAGTGTTCCCCTCATAATAATGCACACTATAATATACATAATAGTATACATTATAATCCCAACACCAGTTGTCTTTCCATTTGAGGGTCAAGCAACGTCACATGCAGCCCCACCAGTCGCACACCGCGCCCGCCGCGACGTTCATCCCAGGTTTTACGCGCGGTGGCGATTAAGTCAGCTTTATTCAGCCGCGGCCAGACGTGCTCCTGAGTTGTTTGCTGAAAATCGTCGAACTTTAATTTCACCCCCTGGCGAGCAATCAGTAAATTAGGTTTTACCTTTGCCAGACGGCGTTCAAGTTCCGGATACAGCCGCTCGATAATCGCTTCACATTCAGACCAGTGATGAATATCTTCCGCCATCGTGCGTTCCACGCCGACGGATTTTCGCAACCGTTCGCTGTTAACGTCGCGCTCGTCAATCCCCTGACTACGCTCCCACAAAATGCGGCCAAATTTGCCAAAGCGTTTAAGCAGAATCACCAGCTCACACTTTTGCACATCACCGCAGGTCCGCAGCCCCATCGCTTCCAGTTTTGCCGCCGAGACTTTGCCGACGCCGGGGATTTTTGCCAGCGGTAAGGTTTGCAGAAATGCCGGAACTTCTGCCGGAGTAATCACAAACTGGCCGTTGGGTTTATTCATGTCGGAGGCGATTTTGGCGAGAAACTTAACTGGCGCAACGCCCGCAGACGCCGTCAGGTGCAGCTCGTTGAAAATCGTCTGGCGGATTTCCTGGGCGATGAGGGTCGCAGAACCATGGCAATGGACACTATCGGTGACGTCGAGATAGGCTTCATCCAGCGACAGTGGTTCAATGCGCGAAGTGTAACGCGAGAAAATTTCGCGGATATGATTCGAGGCTTCTTTGTAGGCGTCAAAGCGCCCCGGAAGCAAGGTGAGATGCGGGCATAATTTGAGCGCCATCCCTGTCGGCATAGCGCTGCGTACGCCGAATTTACGCGCGGGATAATTGGCAGTGCTGATCACCCCCCGACGTTCGCGGCTGCCGCCAATAGCAATAGGGATATCGCGCAGGGCGGGATTGTCGCGCATCTCCACCGCTGCGAAAAAGCAGTCCATATCCACATGAATGATTTTACGCATTACTCACCTCTCAACACTGGTAAAGTATACAGTGATTTCAGGGTTTGAGAAATGCGTAAAGATTCAGCATTTAACGCGTTCGCTGCGAAAGCACCTGCTGCTTATCCAGCTTTTGCACCAGCGGCTGCACCACTTTATCCCCATGCTGACCAAAGTATTGATACAGCGTATCGGACGCGCTTTTAGTCAGCACCATAATCTCGATGCGCCGATTACCCGCGCTTTGCGGATTTTTGGCGTCCAGCAGCATCTGGTCCGCCATTGCGCTCACCTGCATCACTTTATCTTCCGGCATTCCGGCCTCTTCCAGCACCCGACGAGCCGAAAGCGCGCGATCGCCCGAAAGGTTCCAGTTGTTGTAGATATTGTTTTTGTAGGCCATCGCATCAGTATGCCCGGTAATAATAATTTTGTTATCGAGCGAGTCGAACACTGGCGCGAGTTCCACCAGCAGCGTTTTAAAGAACGGCATAATCTTCGCGCTGCCACGTTCAAACATATTGCGGTTCTGGTCGTCTTTAATCAGCACGCGTAATCCCTGGGGAACAATCTCCATCTCCAGATTCGCTTCCATATGCGCATCACGGGCGATGGTGTTAATACTGGTTGCCAGCTCGCCAAGCTCGGTGGCAGATTTCTTCTTCAGCAGCGCCGTTTTCTCGTTAACGTCGCGCACTTTTTTCTCCGTCTCTTCCGGCACCGCCACGGTGGCAGGTTTTGGCGGATGAGACGGGCTAATTTTATTTAACGGCGACAGCCCGCCGCCATTGAAAATCGACTGCCCGTGCAGCGCGGCGATAATGCTTTCACGCTCGGATTTACTGACGCTGTTGACAATCAACTTTATCGTCGTCACCAAAGGGGCCGAGCGTATTTCCGAGGTTTCTGCCCGCTTTACCTTAGACGCGATGCCCGGCAAACAGATGGCGATTGACGCCGATCTTAACGCCGGGTTGATCAACCAGGCGCAGGCACAAACGCGGCGTAAAGATGTTGCCAGCGAGGCTGATTTCTACGGCGCGATGGACGGGGCATCGAAGTTTGTACGCGGGGACGCCATCGCCGGGATGATGATTCTGGCGATCAACCTGATCGGCGGTGTCTGCATCGGGATCTTTAAATACAACCTGAGCGCCGATGCCGCCTTCCAGCAATATGTGCTGATGACCATTGGTGACGGCCTGGTGGCGCAGATCCCTTCCCTGCTGCTCTCCACCGCGGCGGCGATAATCGTCACCCGCGTCAGCGACAACGGCGATATTGCCCATGACGTGCGCCACCAGCTGCTGGCAAGCCCGTCTGTGCTCTACACCGCCACCGGGATTATGTTTGTGCTGGCGGTGGTGCCGGGAATGCCGCACCTGCCGTTTTTGCTGTTCAGCGCTCTGCTGGGCTTTACCGGCTGGCGAATGAGCAAACGCCCGCAGGCGGCGGAGGCGGAAGAGAAAAGCCTCGAAACGCTGACCCGCACCATCACCGAAACCAGCGAGCAACAGGTCAGTTGGGAAACCATTCCGCTGATCGAGCCCATCAGTTTAAGCCTCGGCTACAAGCTGGTGGCGCTGGTGGATAAAGCGCAGGGTAACCCGCTCACCCAGCGGATTCGCGGCGTAAGGCAGGTGATATCCGACGGCAACGGCGTGCTGCTGCCGGAGATCCGCATTCGGGAAAACTTCCGCCTTAAGCCGAGCCAGTACGCTATTTTCATCAACGGCATTAAGGCTGATGAAGCGGATATTCCGGCGGATAAACTGATGGCCCTGCCCTCCAGCGAAACCTACGGTGAGATTGACGGCGTGCTGGGGAACGACCCGGCGTACGGGATGCCGGTCACCTGGATCCAGCCTGCGCAGAAAGCGAAGGCGCTGAATATGGGATATCAGGTGATCGACAGCGCCAGCGTGATTGCTACCCATGTGAATAAGATTGTGCGCAGCTATATTCCTGATTTGTTTAACTATGATGATATTACGCAGCTACATAACCGTTTGTCGTCGATGGCACCGCGCCTGGCGGAGGATTTAAGCGCGGCGCTCAATTACAGCCAGTTGCTAAAAGTGTATCGCGCGCTGCTTACCGAAGGCGTTTCCCTGCGCGATATCGTCACCATCGCCACCGTGCTGGTCGCCAGTAGCACGGTGACCAAAGATCATATTCTGCTGGCAGCTGATGTGCGCCTGGCGCTGCGGCGCAGCATCACCCATCCGTTCGTTCGCAAGCAGGAGCTGACGGTATATACGCTGAATAATGAACTGGAAAATCTGCTGACCAACGTGGTGAATCAGGCGCAACAGGCCGGCAAAGTGATGCTTGATAGCGTGCCAGTGGACCCAAATATGCTCAACCAGTTCCAGAGCACGATGCCGCAGGTAAAAGAGCAGATGAAAGCGGCGGGGAAAGACCCGGTACTGTTGGTGCCGCCGCAGTTGCGTCCTTTGCTGGCGCGCTATGCAAGGTTGTTTGCGCCAGGGCTGCATGTGCTGTCGTATAACGAAGTGCCGGATGAGCTGGAGTTGAAGATTATGGGAGCGTTGAGTTGATTGGGGATTCTTTTCCATGCTTTGCACCATCTGACACCATTGATTGACGTCACACTGCAAACAGACTACGATGACACCATACAATGACGTCATGGATTGATAGTATGATTAAGGTCAGCGCGCTAGGCTCTCGTCATAGAAAAACATTCGACGATGTAATGACGGAGCCGCCAAAATCTGGAATTAAATGGGATGATGTTGTTGCACTCATTAAAGCGGTGGGTGGAACAATAAAAAATAACAATGGTTCCAGAAGGAAATTTCAGATTGGTACGACCAAATTCAGTACTCATGAGCCACATCCAAAGAATGTGATGGATAAAGGCGCAGTAACAGGTCTTAAGGAGTGGTTTGTTAACTGTGTAGGGGTAGATTATGAATAAAGCATCAAACATTATCACCATTAAAGGTCAACCGGCTGCAGTAACATTTGAAGCTGATATCAACGCATTTCGCGGCAAATTCCTCAATGTAAATGGTTATTGCGACTTTGTAGCGACAAGCATTGAGGCATTGTACCGGGAAGGTGAAAGTGCGCTGGATGAGTGGATGGCGGATTGTGAAGAGGACGGCATTGCCCCTTTTCGTGAAGAAGAAGAGCAAAAACGCCTGACGCTTCGTGTTCCTCATCACATCGATTCACGGCTGACCATTGTCGCCAGACAACATTCCATTTCAAAAAATCAGCTTATTGTTGATGTATTAGAACGTGAGTTTTCATCCCAGATGTAAACAGGTCGGATGCCATATGGCATCCGATTTTTTGCCTGATCGTCAGTATTCTCCATTTACAAAATCGTCTCTTCCGTCAAAATCCGCCGCGCGCCCAAAAAATGGTCCTGCCAGAAAGGTTCGGCTAACCGGCTTACTCGTATGGTTTCCCCCGTGCGTGGCGACTCGATAAATTGCCCGTCTCCCAGATACACGCCCATATGGTCGGCAATCTCGCGGCTGTGGATATGGAAAAACAGCAAGTCTCCCCGGCGCAAATCGTTGTTCGCCACAATCGTTGCCCGATGGTAGTGATACATCTCATTAGCCGTGCGCGGGAGCTTCGCCTCGAGGATCTTGTTGTAGGCATAAAAAACCAACCCGCTACAGTCGAAGCCTTGATCGGGCCGCGTACCGCCCCAGACGTAAGGCTTGCCAAGCTGCTGCTCCAGGCGGTGAATCGCCACTTCGGTAATATTGTGCAGATGGTCGCTGCTTAAGAAGTGGTTGTTTTCCGCCAGCGCCTGCCAGCGTCGGTCGCTCAGCTTCAGCGGGCCTGGGAACCACTCCGGGTGCTGTTTTATCTGTTCACGGTTGTGCTGGCGAAGCGCCCTTCTGCTTTCGGCATTGCCTTCCACAATGTAGCTGGCCTGTTTTTTCAGATGTGCCTGGTACAGTTTGAGTACCCGCGCACGGTTTTGCATCCGCTGGCGGGCGGCGTAGCTGAAAGAGATATGTGATGTGGTGGCGCTGGCAAGTAAAGGAAGCAAAAGGGACAAAGAAAACACGCCCAGGCGCAGCAATCTGTCGTGAGAGAACAAATACATGGAGGATATAAACCGGCTGAATGAAGATGAGAATATTAGAGGAAAGGAAGGAGAGGCGGGATTATTAATTGCTTATTTGCATATTACTATCGAGGTTTCATAACCTTAGGAAATAAGAAATAAACCGCTTTACATGCGCTTTTCGGACTTTTGAAAATCGTCACTTATGCTAAATTTGTAAACCCAACGCCGACAGGCTTGCGTAAAACTCTTTTGGTGATAATGTGAGCCTTCCAAATCCAGACTATTCCGATTTGGGATCTATTTTGCCGTCCTGGCGTGTGTAACCGTTTTATCAAGGAATAAGCAGTATGCGTAAAATCGCATTAATTCTTGCGATGTTGTTGATCCCGTGCGTTTCATTCGCCGGTTTGCTGGGCAGCAGTAGCTCTACCACGCCAGTGAGCAAAGAGTATAAGCAGCAGTTGATGGGATCCCCTGTCTACATCCAGATCTTCAAGGAAGAACGTACGCTCGATCTCTACGTCAAAATGGGCGAGCAATATCAACTGCTCGACAGTTATAAAATCTGTAAATATTCCGGCGGGTTAGGACCCAAACAGCGTCAGGGCGATTTTAAAAGTCCGGAAGGGTTTTATAGCGTTCAGCGTAATCAGTTAAAACCAGACAGCCGTTACTACAAAGCGATTAATATTGGTTTCCCCAATGCCTATGACCGTGCGCATGGTTATGAAGGGAAATACCTGATGATCCACGGCGATTGTGTTTCCATCGGCTGCTACGCAATGACCAATCAGGGTATTGATGAGATCTTCCAGTTCGTTACTGGCGCGCTGGTATTTGGTCAGCCGAGCGTGCAGGTGAGTATTTACCCGTTCCGCATGACCGACGCTAATATGAAGCGCCATAAATATTCCAACTTTAAGGACTTCTGGGAGCAACTGAAGCCAGGCTATGACTACTTTGAACAGACCCGTAAGCCACCGACCGTTTCTGTGGTCAATGGGCGTTACGTGGTCAGCAAGCCGTTGAGCCACGAAGTGGTGCAACCACAGCTGGCATCAAACTACACGCTCCCCGAGGCAAAATAAGCGCCATTCGCCTGGCATAATCTTTTGCCAGGTTTCATTGCCCGTCAGCGGCTGTGTCGCAATCACCGTGACCACATCATTCGGTGTGGTCTGCGAGCTGAAGTCGATTTCCACATCCTGATCCAGCAACGTTGCCACGCCAAACGGCGCGCGGCGGGTGATCCAGTGTAAATTAGTCGAGCAATACGCCATTACATAGCGCCCATCCGAAAGCAGCATGTTGAAAACGCCCTTCTGCCGCAGTTCGTCCGCCAGTGAGGCGATATATTTAAACACTGCTGCCATGTTGCCCGGCGTGCGCGGGTAACGCTGCGTTAATTTATGCAGCAGCCAGCAGAAGGCTTTTTCGCTGTCGGTTTCACCTACTGGGCGGAAGTTGCCGGTTTCCAGTGATTTGTAGCCCGTCAGTTGCCCGTTATGGGCGTACGTCCAGTTGCGTCCCCATAACTCGCGGGTAAACGGGTGAGTATTTTCCAGTGCCACCTCGCCCCGATTGGCCTGGCGAATATGAGCCACAACCGAACAGGATTTTATCGGATAGTCCTGGACCAGTTTGGCGATGGGGGAATTAAAGCTGGGTTGTGGATCTTTAAATGTGCGACAGCCTTTACCTTCGTAAAAGGTGATGCCCCAGCCATCTTTATGTGGCCCGGTTCCACCACCACGCTGCACAAGCCCGGTGAAACTAAAGCAGATATCGGTAGGGACGTTGGCGCTCATCCCGAGCAATTCGCACATCGGTAACCTCCACAACAGCGGGAGCACATGGCCCCCGGCGAAGATTGATTTAAGAATTTTCAGGTCGGATGCGGCGTAAACGCCTTATCCGGCCTACGCCAGACTTACTTAACCATCTCTTTTTCAATCAACTGGATCAGGATATGGATCACTTTAATGTGGATCTCCTGAATGCGGTCGGCATAACCAAAGTGCGGAACGCGAATTTCGATATCCGCTGTGCCAGCCATTTTACCGCCGTCTTTACCGGTCAGGGTGATCACTTTCATCCCCTTCTCACGCGCCGCCGCAATCGCTTTGATCACGTTTGCTGAGTTACCGGAGGTGGAGATCCCCAGCAGCACATCGCCTTCGCGTCCTACGGCTTCAACGTAGCGGGAGAAAATATCGTTGAAACCAAAATCGTTGCCAACACAGGTGATGTGGCTGACATCTGAAATGGCAATCGCCGGATAGCCCGGACGGTTTTCACGGTAACGACCGGTCAGTTCTTCTGCAAAGTGCATGGCGTCGCAATGGGAGCCGCCGTTGCCACAGGAAAGCACCTTGCCACCGGCTTTAAAGCTGTCTGCTAACAGGACCGCCGCGCGCTGAATGGCGTGAATATTGGCGTCATCTTTTAAAAAGTTAGCCAGCGTTTCCGCCGCTTCGTTCAGTTCGTTACGAATAAGATCCTGGTACATGAGGATATCCTTCAGCATAAATGAATTAGACAAAATGCAGTGTACCGGATACCACCAAAAGCGAGAAGACCAGTGCGGTGGAATGACCAGGACTTTTTGACCCAAAGTGCGGATAAAAACAGCAACAATGTGAGCTTCGTTGTAATTATATTGTAAACACATTGCTAAATGTTTTTACATCCACTACAACCATATCATCACAAGTGGTCGGACCTCCTACAAGTAAGGGGCTTTTCGTTATGATGATTTTGAGTATTCTCGCTACGGTTGTCCTGCTCGGCGCGTTGTTCTATCACCGCGTGAGCTTATTTATCAGCAGTCTGATTTTGCTCGCCTGGACAGCCGCCCTCGGCGTTGCTGGTCTGTGGTCGGCGTGGGTACTGGTGCCTCTGGCCATTATCCTTGTGCCGTTTAACTTTGCGCCTATGCGTAAGTCGATGATTTCCGCGCCGGTATTTCGCGGTTTCCGTAAAGTGATGCCGCCAATGTCGCGCACTGAGAAAGAAGCGATCGACGCAGGCACCACATGGTGGGAAGGCGATTTGTTCCAGGGCAAGCCAGACTGGAAAAAGCTGCATAACTATCCGCAGCCGCGCCTGACTGCCGAAGAGCAAGCGTTTCTCGACGGCCCGGTAGAAGAAGCCTGCCGGATGGCGAATGATTTCCAGATTACTCATGAGCTGGCGGATCTGCCGCCGGAGTTGTGGGCGTATCTGAAAGAGCATCGTTTCTTCGCGATGATCATCAAAAAAGAGTACGGCGGACTGGAGTTCTCGGCTTATGCCCAGTCTCGCGTGCTGCAAAAACTCTCCGGCGTGAGCGGGATCCTGGCGATTACCGTCGGCGTGCCGAACTCATTAGGCCCGGGCGAGCTGCTGCAACATTACGGCACTGATGAGCAGAAAGATCACTATCTGCCACGTCTGGCGCGTGGTCAGGAGATCCCTTGCTTTGCGCTAACCAGCCCGGAAGCGGGTTCCGATGCGGGCGCGATTCCGGACACCGGGATTGTCTGCATGGGCGAGTGGCAGGGCCAGCAGGTGCTGGGGATGCGTCTGACCTGGAACAAACGCTACATTACGCTGGCCCCCATTGCGACCGTGCTTGGTCTGGCGTTTAAGCTCTCCGACCCGGAAAAACTGCTGGGTGGCGCAGAAGATTTAGGTATTACCTGTGCGCTGATCCCGACCACCACGCCGGGCGTGGAAATTGGTCGTCGCCACTTCCCGCTGAACGTACCGTTCCAGAACGGACCGACGCGCGGTAAAGATGTCTTCGTACCGATCGATTACATTATCGGCGGGCCGAAAATGGCCGGGCAAGGCTGGCGGATGCTGGTGGAGTGTCTCTCGGTAGGCCGCGGCATCACCCTGCCTTCCAATTCAACCGGCGGCGTGAAATCAGTAGCGCTGGCAACGGGCGCGTATGCGCACATCCGCCGTCAGTTCAAAATCTCTATTGGTAAGATGGAAGGGATTGAAGAGCCGCTGGCGCGTATTGCCGGTAATGCCTACGTGATGGATGCTGCGGCGTCGCTGATTACCTACGGCATTATGCTCGGTGAAAAACCTGCCGTGCTGTCAGCTATCGTCAAGTATCACTGTACCCACCGCGGGCAGCAGTCGATTATTGATGCGATGGATATTACCGGCGGTAAAGGCATTATGCTCGGGCAAAGCAACTTCCTGGCCCGTGCTTACCAGGGCGCACCGATTGCCATCACCGTTGAAGGGGCTAACATTCTGACCCGCAGCATGATGATCTTCGGCCAGGGGGCGATTCGTTGCCATCCGTACGTGCTGGAAGAGATGGAAGCAGCGAAGAACAATGACGTTAACGCGTTCGATAAACTGCTGTTCAAACATATCGGTCACGTCGGTAGCAACAAAGTTCGCAGCTTCTGGCTGGGCCTGACGCGCGGTTTAACCAGCAGCACGCCAACCGGCGATGCCACTAAACGCTACTATCAACACCTGAACCGCCTGAGCGCCAACCTCGCCCTGCTTTCTGATGTCTCGATGGCGGTGCTGGGCGGCAGCCTGAAACGTCGCGAACGTATCTCGGCACGTCTGGGTGATATTTTAAGTCAGCTTTACCTTGCCTCTGCCGTTCTGAAGCGTTATGACGATGAAGGCCGCAATGAAGCTGACCTGCCGCTGGTGCACTGGGGCGTACAGGATGCGCTGTATCAGGCTGAACAGGCGATGGATGATTTACTGCAAAACTTCCCGAACAGCGTGGTTGCCGGACTGCTGAATGTGGTGATCTTCCCGACCGGACGTCATTATCTGGCACCTTCTGACAAGCTGGATCATAAGGTGGCGAAGATTTTACAAGTGCCGAACGCCACCCGTTCCCGCATTGGGCGCGGTCAGTACCTGACGCCGAGCGAGCATAACCCGGTAGGTTTACTGGAAGAGGCGCTGGTGGATGTGATTGCCGCCGACCCGATTCATCAGCGGATCTGTAAAGAGCTGGGTAAAAACCTGCCGTTTACCCGTCTGGATGAACTGGCACACAACGCGCTGGCGAAGGGGCTGATTGAT
This sequence comes from Escherichia sp. E4736, assembly GCF_005781225.1. Classification (NCBI taxonomy): domain Bacteria; kingdom Pseudomonadati; phylum Pseudomonadota; class Gammaproteobacteria; order Enterobacterales; family Enterobacteriaceae; genus Escherichia; species Escherichia sp. E4736. The sequence continues at coordinate 87,589 of NZ_VATT01000034.1, forward strand.
AAAGATGAAGCCGCCATTCTGGTGAAAGCGGAAGAAAGCCGTCTGCGCAGTATTAACGTTGATGACTTTGAGCCGGAAGAGCTGGCGACGAAGCCGGTAAAGTTACCGGAGAAAGTGCGGAAAGTTGAAGCCGCGTAATTGAATAACGGAGCCGAAAGGCTCCGTTTCTTTATCCGCTAATTATTTAAAATTAAAGCCATCCGGATGGTTTTCCAGGCTGCCGGTCAACGCCGCGAACAGCACCGTTTTACCATCAATCGAAAGCGCATCGTTCACATTCAGCCAGGTGAGTTTCTCTTGCGACGTTTTCTCATCAATAGTCGAGAACAGCCCCGTCATCTGATTAGATTTCTCGGACCACATCACAGCGATACGTTGCGAGCCACAGTCATGCGGTTTGCACGCGCTCATCACCTGATACGTCTCATCTCCCAATGTCACGGTTTGTGCGGGAGTATAAGTACCGCCTTTCACCACCCAGGCAGGCAGCTTATGCCCTTGCACCATCTGATTAAACGCAGCTTTGGTGGTTTCGCCCTTTGCCAGGCTGCTAATAGTTAAATCATCCTGCGCCATTGCACTGGTGGCGATGACCAGAGCGGCGACTGTCGTTATTGCCTTAAACATCATTCCTCCCGAGCTTATCCTGCCCATGTTATTAACCTCCTAAAGCCTGGCGATAACACGATAATTTGCAAATCAGATATTTCCAATATCAGCATTTGTTATCAATTTATTCCGCAGTAAGGTAATAGCCTGATAAGGTGTTAAAGTTATAAAACCCTTCGCATAAAGGAGTTGTACACCGTGCCTGGTTTGAAGATTACGCTTTTGCAGCAACCGTTGGTGTGGATGGATGGTCCTGCCAACCTGCGCCATTTTGATCGTCAACTGGAAGGTATTACCGGGCGCGATGTGATCGTTCTACCGGAGATGTTTACCAGCGGCTTTGCCATGGAAGCGGCAGCTTCGTCGCTAGCACAAGATGACGTAGTGAACTGGATGACAGCCAAAGCGCAGCAGTGCAATGCGCTGATTGCAGGCAGTGTTGCATTACAAACGGAGTCTGGTTCGGTTAATCGATTTTTGCTGGTTGAGCCTGACGGCAAGGTGCATTTTTATGACAAGCGTCATCTGTTCCGAATGGCAGATGAGCATCTGCATTATAAAGCGGGCAATGCGCGAGTGATTGTGGAATGGCGCGGCTGGCGTATTTTACCGCTGGTGTGCTACGACTTACGTTTTCCGGTGTGGTCGCGCAATCTCAACGATTACGACCTCGCCCTGTACGTCGCCAACTGGCCTGCTCCGCGCTCTCTGCACTGGCAGGCATTGCTGACGGCCCGCGCGATTGAGAATCAGGCGTATGTGGCGGGATGTAATCGCGTCGGCAGTGATGGCAACGGCTGTCATTATCGCGGTGACAGCCGGGTGATTAATCCACAGGGCGAGATTATCGCTACTGCCGACGCGCATCAGGCAACGCGCATTGATGCGGAGCTGTCGATGGCTGTGTTAAGGGAATATAGAGAAAAGTTTCCGGCATGGCGGGATGCGGATGAGTTTAGGTTGTGGTGAGTGGGGGTTGTGTTTAGGGCCGGGGAGAGTCGGGGTAAGATTATGAAAGCCCCTGCAAGCAGCTAACTGAGGTAGTTAATGATGGCTGAACACGATATTACGCCAGAAGTCACCATTTCCAAAACACAGCGCCACTATCAGGTGGGCTATGTCAGCGTCTGCCACCAGAACCGTAAAACAGGCATGACCACGCATTATTCACAGCATCCCAGCCAGCACCTTAAAGGCGACTGGCTGGCTGAGGCGGGATTTGATACCGGGCGAGGTGTGACGGTGAAGATTTCGGAGGGGTGCCTGACCATCATCGCTGACAGTGGCGAGGTGCAGGAACTGCGGGAAGAGCTTTATCAGGTTAAACAGGTGGTTAAGGGGATACGGAACGGGATGTTTAGTGTGCTGAAAGATAATTAAATAAAAAAGCCGGGAAGTTTAATTTCTTACCCGGCTTTTGAGTGAACGTTATTGACTCCCTGGATATCTATCTAAATAACCCTGACTTGATGGATATTTTGTAAAAAATGAAATTTTATCCCCATCAATAATTTCAATATCAAAAATCATAGAGCCACTTTCTTTTAAACCAATGTTATATGAATACAATTTTTCCTCTATTTCATCCAAAAGAGATATTGCCATATCATCAATAATTCCATTGCGCTCTTCAATAAGGAAAATTATTTCTTCTGGAAAATAAGATTCTATAATAACACCTTCATAATAGTAGTCGAACTTATCAACCCTGTTATATTCTATAAGAGCATATTTCTCATTCTCTCTAAATGAAATGATATAGTCTTTCATCCTTATCCTCCACACCCTCTGAAAGTACCAGATAGTTTCCCTTTGTTGGCATTAAAACCATCAACACCCTCTGGATGAATTAATCTTGCATGATTTTCCCCCAACTTACCTCCCGACGGATCGTGAATAACATCAAATCCAATTTTTCTGAGGTCCGCTGCACTGACCTCCCCAACACTTGTCGCGGGTCTTTTAGGAAATGCTTCATTCCATATTCTGATGGCGTCGTCAGCACTATTAGCTCTGATAACAGATACTCCTGGAGGATTTAACTTCCCTTTATTAATAGCGTCTATTTCACGAGGATTGAAATCAAACCCATAAGAACCGTCGGTACTAATTCTATAAACTTTAGTTGCATCAGGAAGAGGAGCACCTTTTTCAAGGGGTGTGCCTGTTAATCCCTGCGGGTCGATCCACCCCAGAGGATTAGGCGCATAAGCATATAAGTTCAGCCCGCCTCTCAGCCCTATCGGATCCTGGCTGATAAACCGCCCGCACTCCGGCGCATAATATCTGAACAGATTGTAATGCAGTCCTGTTTCTTCGTCAAAGTACTGCCCCGGCAGTCGCAGCGGCTGTTCAAAGTACGCCCCGCTGTTGCTGATGTCGCCCCGGTTTTCGCCAAATCCCGCCTGATAGCCCGCCCACACCAGCGTCCCGTCCGACGCGGTCACCTCCTGTACCGTGCCCGTCAGGTCCGTGTGGTAATACCAGATTTTCCGGCTCTCTCCGCGCGCGGTGATGGCCGCCACCGGCGTGTACGGCTGTTCCGCGTCGTACAGGAATGTCCGCTTTCCCTGCCACGTTGTCTCCTGCATCAGCCGGAATCCTTCCCACACAAACGTCGTCCGGCTTCGTTCTCCCCGGTCGGCATGGAGATTGCTGGTCGCCTTGCTGATGCGCCTG
>NZ_VATT01000035.1:0-84345 GCF_005781225.1 Escherichia sp. E4736
TACCGGAAGTATCCCCTTTTACGATGAGTTTATCAGTCGCGGAATTATCATCGCCGAGTTCGGTACGCATAACTAACAAACCATTATTAGCAGTGTAATTGCCATTAATGGTGAGTGTGGCAGGCGTGAATTTGTCGCCATTTTTTGAGGAAGACAGTGTTGCTGTACCCGCCAAATCCAGTGTATTTAAGGTTTGTGAAAAACCGTCTAAATCGATATTCCCTTCACTGTCGACAACATAATCGGAGTTTGGGCTGAAGGTATCGTTGATACCGGCGCGCAAGGTGCCTTTATTAATATTTGTTTGGCCAGAGTAGGTATTTGCGCCAGTCAACGTCGTGACGCCGGAACCTTCCTGGTTAACTTCGCCTTTGCCAACTATATCTGCAGCCAGGATAAAATCTTCGCTGGAGTGGTTAAAATTAATTTGGGCAGTACTATTCCCGACATTGCTTCCCATATGGATAATCGGCGTCTTGATGATCCCCGCTTTCTGTTCTGCTTCTCCCTGCGCTCCACCAATGTTTAGAATACCGGTGCTGGTTTCTGCTATCCCAAGCCAGATAAATTGATTAGCACTGACCGTGGCATTATTACTAACGGTAAGTATCCCCTTGGCCTCGTTCTGCAATGAACTCAATCCCCCGAGGTTGATATATTCATTCACTGTTAATGAAGAATTGTCGCCATCAACCAGCGTTTCACCGTATCCAGTCCCGTGAAAATCACCTGAACTTCCAGTAAAACCAATGAGCACATCCTTTGATGCTGTAAGATGACCGCCATGAGTGATTTCGAGTTTACCCGTCCCCTGATCGCCTACCATCACATACCGTGCGGCAACGGATGAACCCTCACCGTCAATAACAACTTGACCCTGTGCCTGGTAATTAAATTCACCGATTCTGAATTCATTTAAATCGGTGATAGTACTGCCGCTAAGCACCATTAAGGTTCCTGAACCACCATTCTTACCTAAATAAACATCGCGTTCATTAGGCGATGCATGACTAAGCGTTAGATGAGTATTATTTTCTAATTTCATTACCCCGGAGGTAGCATTGCCGATTACGATTTTAGCCGTAGACAGATCCCGCCCATCTATATTCAATGTTCCTTCACTTTTTGAACCAACATTAAGATAATGAAATTGATCCCAGGCTGATGAATTATTTTCGGATGAGGATAGCGTTACAACATCATTATTGTCGATGGTAACATCACTGTTGATGGTCGTGGGTGGTGTCCATGCCAGTGAAACGGGTATTGATAACACGGTTGAAATAGCTATTGCCAGCGTTGACAAGGGATGCTTTTTGATGTTCATAAAGTTCCTTCTCATCCTTATGATTTATTTTTAGATAAATAATGAACTCACAGTAACTACGTAAGAAAATTAGATTTTAACGTCTTTGGAACAGGTTACTGTTTCTTCAAATGAAGAGTAGTGCGTGAAACCAATGTTTATAAATCAGTTTAATTTATGGTTAATTTAATATTAATTTATTTTGATGGTTTAGGTGTTGTGCTAAAAAATAAGTTGCATAGTTTTCTGTAGCAAAAATCTTTAAATATCTTAAGTGGTAAAAAATGATAAAAAGAAAAATGAGGAAAATCATTAAGATGTATGATGTAGATATTATTTTGAATTTAATAAAAATGACGAATTAATTGCGTGTTTATTGTTTGCACATCTTCTTAGAAGGGGGTAAACACCAGGATTTTTATCAAAAAAATAATATAAATGTGATTTCTGTGTATCGATAAAACGCATAAAAATATGAGATAAAACACACGATTCTTAAGAAGAATATAAATACATTGTCTATTTTTTTGATTGCAGAACTGTTTATTAAGCAACTCTCAATAATGGCATCATTTGGCGTTGATTAAACAACCGTTTACAGAATGAGCAAGCAAAAAGGGAGCCGCAGCTCCCTTGAACAACCTTAGTGCGCACCGCCTCCGCCGCCACCTGCGCCAAATGGCGGTTTAGCAAACCACACCAGCCCCAGCAGGATGAGGAATATCCCGGCTGACATCCAGAAGATCTCATTGGCGGAAATAATCAGCCCCTGATTGGTGATCTGCTGAGCAATCCAGCCCGATGCCTGCTGTTGCGTCATCCCCAGACCTTCCAGTTGACTGTACATCGCCTGGGCGTTCGGGTTATACGGGTTCACCGATTCGGTCAACTGAGCATGGTGCATCGACTCGCGGTTAGTCCACATCGTCGTCGTTATGGACGTACCGATAGACCCCGCCAGCGTTCGCGTAAAGTTGGAGAGGCTCGACGCCGCCGCCAGTCGTTCCGGTGGCAGACCAGACAGCGTAATGGTGGTCAGCGGCATAAAGAAGCAGGCCACTGCGAAGCCCTGGATAAACTGCGGCCAGGCCGACGCGCCAAAATCCATACCCGGTTCAAAGGTATAGGCACGCCAGTAGAAGCAGACGGCATACATAATAAAGCTGAACGTCACCAGCCGCCGCATATCCAGTTTATGCGCAAATCGACCGATAATCGGCGACAGGATCACCGGAATAATCCCTACCGGCGCAGAGGCCAGCCCTGCCCATGTTGCCGTGTAGCCGTAGACTTCCTGCAACAGCTGCGGCAGCAGAACAATAGCGCCGAAGTAGAGCATATACGCGAGGCTGATACATAAGCAGCCGATGGTGAAGTTGCGCGACTTAAACAACGACAGATCGACTATCGGGTTATCATCCGTTAGCTCCCAGACAATCAGGAAGCAGATAGCCACCACCGCCACCACGGTGAGGATGATAATTTCCTGTGATGAGAACCAGTCCAGCTCTTTACCCCGGTCGAGCATAATCTGCAGGCTGCCGATACCAATCACCAGCAGCGCCAGCCCCACGGCATCAATCCGCCGCCGTTCGGTGCGGGTTTCGCGTCCGCGCAGGGTTTGTAGTGTCATCAACACCACCGCCACGCCAATCGGCACGTTGATGAAGAATATCCAGCCCCAGTGGTAATTATCACTGATATAACCGCCGAGGATCGGGCCGCAAATTGGCGCGACAATCACCGTCATCGACCACAACGCCAGCGCGATAGAACGTTTGGCCGGTGGGTAGTTATTCAGTAACAGACTTTGCGAAAGCGGGATCAATGGCCCGGCGACAATCCCCTGAATCACGCGGAAGAAGATCAGCATATTCAGACTGCTGGAGACACCACATGCCCACGAAGCAATGGCGAAGGCGATGGTCGACCAGAGGAACAGTTTCACTTCCCCGAAGCGCTTTGCCAGCCAGCCGGTAAGAGGGATCGAGATGGCATTCGCCACCCCGAAGGAGGTGATTACCCACGTTCCCTGACTGAGTGATGAACCCAGGTTCCCGGCGATAGTGGGGATCGCCACGTTAGCAATGGTGGAGTCCAGCACCTGCATGAATGTCGCCAGCGACAGCGCAATCGTCATAATGACCAGTTGCGCGCCTTCCAGCGGTTTTTGCTGTTGCATCACACGCACCTCTGGATTAGCCAGCGTTAGCTTTTACGATGTCGTCGATCAGTTTATTGACAGGTGCCAGGCTGATTTCACGCGCGGTGCTTACCGCGACCGGTGTGGAGCGTACTTTGTTTGCCAGTACCTGGCCGTCACGGTTAGTGGTATTGACGCTCACCAGCGTGGATAAACCGATACGCAGCGGGTATTGCTCCAACTGTTTCTGGTCCAGTTCGATACGAACAGGCAGACGCTGAACGACTTTGATCCAGTTACCGGTGGCGTTTTGCGCCGGAAGCAGCGAGAACGCGCTACCCGTACCCATATCCAGACCAACCACTTTACCGGTGTATTTCACATCATCGCCGTAAATATCGGTGGTGATGGTAACCGGCTGACCGATGCGCATATTGGCAATCTGCGTCTCTTTAAAGTTAGCATCCACCCACATATTCGTGGCTGGAACGACCGCCATCAGCGGCGTGGTTGGGCTAATTTGTGCACCAGGCTGTACTGCGCGACGGGAGACATAACCAGTCATCGGGCTGACAATACGGGTACGCTCCAGCGCCAGCCAGGCATTACGCACTTCAGTGGCAGCCTGTTGCACGGCAGGTTGATCTTCCAGTTTAGTCCCCAGAATCATCGCCTGATTGGCATTGTATTGTTGAATGGCGACATCCAGCTGCGCCTGGGCGCTGGTGACGGCGTCGCGGGCGTGTTGCAGCTCTTCGCGGCCAATCAAGTTGGCATTGCCCAGCGGCACGCGGCGGTTGTAGTCACTCTGAGCTTTGGCGAGGGCGATTTTCTGCACCTCAATATTTGCCTGCAACTGTTTGCTGTTAATCATCAGTTGGTGGGTTTGACGTACGCTGGAAGCCAGCGCAGTTTTGGCTTTTTCAAACGCCTGGCGAGCATCCGTCGGGTCGAGAGTGACCAGCACATCGCCTTCTTTTACAAAATCGGTGTTATCGGCCCAGACTTTCGTCACACTGCCTGACACCTGAGACATAATTTGAATCTGATTTCCTGCCACGTATGCGTCATCCGTTTCTTCGAAATGACGCAGTACCAAAAACCAATAAATCCCTATCGCTACGGCAATAATAATAAAGAGCAAGGTGAGAAGGAGGAGCAGACGCTTACGTTTGCCGCTCTTCTTTACCGGTTGCTGCGGGGTTTGTGTCTCCGCATTTGCGCTCATAGTATTCTCCACGATCTTCTTAACTCATCGGCTGAGCCGACCTGCTTGCCAAAAAGGCCAGCACGTTGCGATGCTGGCCGGTCAGTTTTTCTTTTATAAGTCTGGATTTTTGAGCGAGATGACGCGTTAGCTCATCGCTTCGAGAACAGCACCGTCTTGTTCCATCTGATCGAGACGAGAGAGCAATTTGCGGGTGATTTGCTCGAGCTGATCTTTTTCTGTTGTGCTGAGCGCGGACCAGAGTTGATGCAGGCAGTTATGCTGCGGCGGTAAAACCTCGCGCAAAAACTCGTGACCTTTTTCCGTTAATTGCAGATGCAGACAGCGGCGATCGTTATCGCTTTCACGACGTTCGATCCAGCCACGTTTTTCCAGCTCATCGGCAATACGCGTCGCATTGGTACGGGATGATCCAAGAGCACAGCTCAATTCAGAAGGCTGAATACTGTGGTTTTCCTGAGACTCCAGCGTAATCAACGCCATAAACAACGTCTCGTTAATCCCCTGAGCCTTCAGCATTTTATTGCGGTTCTCCAGCAGCTTGCTTTGCATATGCATACAAAGACGGGTCAGAAGGATCTCCTGATAAGGAAAATCTTCGTGGCGGCTGGCGCGAAATTTTAGCATTTGTTCAATGGGCGTAAACGAACTATCCATTTGGGTATGACCTCATTAATTTCAGCCGATATAGTAACGACAGTGACAAATAAAGTAAATGTATTGTTTTAGAAAAATGATTCTTGTGGTCTATAGAAACGTCATCACTTTCCACGTCAGCCCGTAGGCCAGCGCACTCAATAAAGTGGGAATAATGATGCTGCGTGTTTTATAGAAACTGGCTCCCAGTACCGCAAAACCGACCAGCGTGGGTACGAAACGGCGTGAATCGTGTATCACTTCTGGTGCGGTAGAGACAACCAGCAGAGCGCAAATCGAGGCGATGCCAATGGTGTCGAGCAAAATACCCACTGCGCCACGCTTGGTTGGGCGGGCATTGCCCACTCGCAGGCGTAGGGGTAAATAGCGGAAGCAGTAATTCGCCGCGCCAACCAGTAATCCAAGCAGCAGAACCTCATAGCTCATCAGGTGCTCCTTGCCAGAATGACTGGATTAACGCAGTGAGGCAGCCAAAGACAATGCCTGCCAGAATGGCGACGGGAATAGAAAATAGCGTTACGCCAGCAAGGGCACCAACTAACGCTGCGGTAACGCAAAGGGATTGTTTGCGCTGGAAAGAGGCGAGCAGAAAACTCATAAAGAGTGCCGGCAGCATAAAGCCTAATGCTGCTTCGACGGCTGGATAACCTTGCAGCAAACCGCTGCCCGAAAATGCCCCTATTACCGTACCAAATACCCACGATGACCATGAACTGAAGGCAATGCCGATCATCCAGTTTTCGCTCCAGCGGCGATTATTACGTACCAGTTTTGCCGTTGCTGCGGCAAAAACTTCGTCCGTCAGGCCAAATGCCCACAGTGCGGTTTTCGATTTTTGCAGGCGTTGAACAATGCGGCTACGCAACGATGGACCATATAGTACATGGCGAACATCCATTGCCATAACGGTCAATGCGGCTACCCACAAGCTACTACCAGCTGCCAGCATTGCGGTGATGACAAACTGGCTCGCTCCTGCATAAATAATGCAGGAGAAAAAAACGCTTTCCAGGGGAGAGAATCCCAGACGGGTCGCATTCAGACCAAATGCAAAGGCCACCGGAATATAACTAATAACAATCGGTAAACTGTCTTTGCAGCCTTCCATGAAGGTCGCCGAACCAGAAGCAGGCAGTGGAGTAGGGCTTACCATAGAGTGTACGCTTAACGATTGTTAATATTATTAATAGTCTGGATGAATATCCTAACCTTATCAGACTGATGGGATTCTTAACACCCTTATAAGTGTAAAGCCACGAAAACGGTTGCTGATTGCTTAATTTGCGACTTCCTGACGATGAAAACCTCGCCACCAGACCAGTAAGTTAACCAGGGCAATCGTCGCGCCAGCCAGACAAACGCCAGCCCAACCGCCATGTTGCCAGGCTGAGGCTGAAATTAGCGAACCGGCGGCACCGCCAATAAAGTAGCTGGTCATGTAACCTGCGGTCAGGCGATTACGTGCATCAGGATGAATACGATAAATCACGGTTTGATTGGTGATATGCACGCCCTGCACGGTGAGATCCAGTATCAGAATGCCGATAATTAGCGCCAGTACGGAAGCGTGGCCAAACCAGATCGCCAACCATGAAAGTAACAACAGCAGCAGACCAAACGTTGTTGTGAGATGCGATTTGCCCTTATCGGCAAAACCGCCCGCCGGGCGAGCGCCCAACGCCCCGGCAGCTCCTGCAAGTCCAAACAGACCAATTACGCCATCGCTGTAATTAAAAGGCGGCGCGGCGAGCAAAAAAGCCATTGATGTCCAGAGAATGCTGAAGTTAGCAAAGGTCAGGCAGCCCAGCAACGCGCGGGTGCGCAGGATCTTATCGCTGATAAACATGCTGAAAACGGAACCAAGCAACTGTGGGTAGTTGAGGTGGGTTTCAGATTTCATTTGTGGCAGGCCGCGCCATAACGCCAGTGCCATCAGTGCCATTAACACCGATGCGACCCAAAAGACGGTGCGCCAGCCGCCGAGATTCGCCAGCAGCCCGGCAACGGTACGCGCCAGCAAAATCCCCAGCAGCAGGCCACTCATAATGGTGCCAACCACCTTGCCGCGTTTGTCCGGTGAAGCCAGCGTCGCCGCCAGTGGAACCAGAATTTGTGCCACGACCGAGAATAAACCGGTTAATGCCGTACCGAGGATCATCATCGCCAGCGACTGACTGCTGGCAGTGATTAACATGCCACCGGCTGCCAGTAAGGTCATGGTGACAATCAGGCGGCGGCGTTCAAACATATCACCCAATGGAACAAGAAACAGCAGACCTGCGGCATAGCCCAACTGCGCGGCTGTAACAATAAAGCCTGCCGAACTGGCGGAAAGGGAAAAGTTACGCGCGATGGTGTCGAGCAATGGCTGTGCGTAATAATTGCTGGCGACCGCCAGACCGGTGGCGATCGACATTAGCACGATCAGCGCCGGGCTAAGCTCATGATTGGGTTTAGTCATTATTTTTGTTCATCAGGTGATGATTAAGCTGGAAATCAATAATAGCGGATGTTGATGAATATGGGATGAAAGATAGATTGTTGAAATGTGCGGGTAATGGGGAGAGGGTATTTGAAGGTGAAATATGTCACTAAGGCAAATGTTACGTTCACTTCCAGACTATAGCTACTTTGTCACTATTTTGCTGGTGAACGTGCCAGGGTGGCTCAGTCGCCACCACCCTGGCGACCCAGGCTTTTGGCACAAAATCGCCGCTACGCGGTACATTCGACTTATTTCTTACGGCTATCGGGTACGGGCGCGAGGTAACATCCCTGTAAGACGCGCCCTCGCCGCGCATCGCCCCGGCCTTCAGAAAACGTCTCATCGATTTTCAGCCGGATTAAAACCATCGCTGCAATTGTTTTACTCACATGAGCATTATCTGCGCGGTTATCAATATTTACTTCTGCGCTGCCAGCGCCTCCTTCACCCAGCCATCGAACTGCTGCTGGTGGGCTTTGATCCAGCCATCAACGTGGCCCTGAATATCGCCTTCTGAGGCTTTGCCGTCATGCATAATGGCGTTCTGGGCGTTAATATCTGCCACTGGCAACTGCATAATGGCAAACAGTTTGGCTGCCGCCGGATTTTTCTCGGCCCAGGCTTTGTTGGCAACGATATGCATGGTGCTGACCGGGAAGCCGTAATTCGCGCCATTCGGCAGTTTGGTATCGGCATTTTTATCGCCCGGCAGTGCGGAGAACGGCACCTGCAACCAGACCACATCTTTCCCCGGCTTCAGTTCGTTACTCACCCAGTACGGCGTCCAGGTGTAGTAAAACACCGGTTTGCCCTCTTTGTAGCGACTGATGGTGTCGGCCATCATCGCCGCATAGTTCCCCTGATTATGCGTCACGGTGTTGGTCAGTTCATACGCAGCAAGCTGGTGGTTGATGGCTCCTTCGCAGCCCCAGCCAGGATTACAGCCGGTTAAATCCGCTTTGCCATCGCCGTTGGTATCGAACAGTTTAGCGATCTTCGGATCTTTCAGTTGCGCGATGTTGGTGATTTTGTACTGGTCGGCAGTTTTCTTATCGATCAGGTAACCCTGCGCCGCGCCGTTAACAAATACCCCTTCGCGATAAAATTTCTTATCGCCACCGGCAGCTTCGTACATGTTGTCATGCAGCGGCGTCCAGTTCACGGCGGTGAAGGTTGCATCGCCGGAAGCAAGCGAGGTGTAGCCAACGTTGTAATCCACTTCGCTGGGTTTATTGACGGTATAACCTAATTTCTCCAGCGCACGACTCACCAGCAGCGTCTGGAAGGTTTCTTCAGTGATGGTGCTCTGAACTGGATTAACAGTAATGCCTTTGCCCGGCAGATCGGCAGCAAAAGTTTGTGTAGAGATAAGCGTGGCAAACGCTGTCGCAAAAAGTACGCTATGTCGCATTGTTATTCCTTTTTTTGGCAGGGTGATATGCCCGGCGTCACCGGGCAAGTGCAGAGTTACTTATTGAATGGACGGGTCAGCAGACCGACAGGGCCAGTGGTGTACCAGCGACGGTTGCCGCGGCTGCGTGAGTCACGCCCAACGGCCTGAGTCAGGCGATCGAGGATAATGGCGAGGATCACAATCCCGACACCGCCTACGGTGGCAAGCCCCATATCCAGACGACCGATACCGCGAAGTACCATCTGACCCAGCCCGCCGACGGCAATCATCGAGGCAATGACCACCATAGAAAGGGCCAGCATCAGCGTCTGGTTAACGCCCGCCATAATGGTCGGCATCGCCAGCGGTAACTGAACTTTGAACAGCATCTGGCGCGGGCTGGCACCGAATGAGCGCGAGGCTTCAATCAGATCCGCCGGAACCTGGTTAATCCCCAGAATAGTCAGACGGATAATCGGCGGCAGCGCAAAGATGATCGTCACCACCACGCCCGGCACGTTGCCGATACCAAACAGCATGACGATTGGTACCAGATAAACAAACGCTGGCGTGGTCTGCATGGCATCAAGCAGTGGACGAATAATTTTCGCCGCTCGCGGACTTCTCGCCAGCCAGATCCCCAACGGCAAACCGATGACGATACAGAACAGCAGGGCGGTTAACACCAGCGCCAGGGTAACCATGGCCTGCGACCAGGCACCGATTGCGCCGATGGCAATCAGCGAAACCAGCGTCGCGACGCCCATTCCGACACCGGAAATTTGCCAGGCGATGAGAGCGAAAACGATAATCGCCACCGGCGCGGGCATCCCCAGCAGCAGTTGCTGGAAACCGTTGAGGATATAATCGACCGGAACGCGCACGCCCTGGAAGACGGGACGGAAATGGGTAACGACCCAGTCGATCCCTTCAGTGACCCAACTGTCGAGTGGGATCAGCGTCTTATGGAACGGATCGAGAATGTTAAAATGCTCGGCGTTTGGCGCAGGCGTGCTGGTCAGCCAGTCGGCGCCACCACCGTCAGTCGGTGTAGCAGCCGGTGTACCCCAGGCATCTGCGGATTGTGCGGCACTGTCCGCCGCTGGTGTGGTATCCCACGGATTATTTTGATCAGCCATTATTTACCCCCTCACGATCTAAAGCGCGCAGCAGCATTCCTTTCGAAATGATGCCGACATACTGTTGGTCCTCGTCGACCACGGGCACCGCACAGGGCGCCTGTCCGACATGAGAGAGCAACTCGCTAAGAGGCGTTTGCGCATCGACCGCTAACGGCGCATCAATCAGTGCTGCATCAAGACCTTGCTGCTGCGTTAATGCGGCCTTAAGCGAATCGATAGACACTGCGCCGACAAACTTATTACCGCGTTCGATAACGTAGCCATATTCGCGATCTTCATCCTGCAATAATTTCAGTGCCGAACGCGGGCCGAAGCCAGGGGTTTTACGAATTAAGCCATTAGGGCTGCGGCGGGCAATATCTTTCGCACTGAATACTTGACTAATATCGACGCCACGGAAGAAGGTGCGGACATAATCATTCGCTGGATTATTGAGAATTTCATCCGGTGTGCCGACCTGTACCACTTCACCATTTTGCATAATGGCAATTCGGTCGCCAATACGCATGGCTTCATCGAGATCGTGGGAAATAAAGACAATGGTACGCTGATGTTTCGCCTGTAATTTTACCAGCTCATCCTGCATCTCGGTGCGAATTAATGGATCGAGCGCCGAGAAGGCTTCGTCCATTAATAATATATCCGGATTAATCGCTAACGCGCGGGCTAATCCCACACGTTGACGCATCCCGCCAGAGAGTTCGTCCGGGTAGCTGTGGGCATAATTTTCCAGCCCGACCTGACGCAGTGCATCAATGGCTTTTTCCCGGCGTTCTTCGGCATTAATTCCGGCCAATTCCATACCGAACGCAGTATTGTCCAGCACGGTCATATGCGGCATTAAGGCAAAGGACTGGAAGACCATCGCAATCTTTTTTCTGCGCACCTCACGGAGTTCGGCGTCGGATATTTTGGCAATATCCACACCGTCAATCAGCACTTGCCCGCGGGTGGGTTCAATCAGGCGATTGAGAAGGCGTACCATTGTGGATTTACCCGAACCGGATAATCCCATGATGACAAATATCTCGCCTTCTTCAATGGCCAGACTGGCGTCTTTTACGCCAAGCGATAGCCCAGTTTTTTCCAGAATTTGTTCTTTTGAAAGTCCTTGTTCGATATATTTGAAAGCTCGCTGTGGATGCTCGCCAAATATTTTATAAAGATTTTTAATTTCTAATTTAATTGCCATGCAATAGAAAGATTCCTGTTATTTGTTTATGTCGATATATTACCCAATGGAAATAGTCACTTTTTTCTACCCTAACATACTGAGAATCTGAGGCAACCCCTGATGGCAAATGTGGCATGAATATTGATACGAGCAAATTGCCGGAATTTCCCGTGATATAAGGGCTGAGAGCAAATCTAGAAAAGTTGATATTTTTTTTATAGATAGAGAAAAAACGCCTGAATATTGTAGTTTCAGGCGAATAATGCAACAGAGAGTCAGTGTAGATCACCACAAATTATTTGTGTGATATAAAGCTATACTCTAAATAATTCGAGTTGCAGGAAGGCGACAAGCGAGTGAATCCCCATGAGCTTACATAAGTAAGTGACTGGGGTGAGCGAACGCAGACGCAGCACATGCAACTTGAAGTATGACGAGTATATTTGGCGGGAATTATTTCCCTGCTGCGGGTAGTGATATTTTTGAAAAATAACCCTGTCAGAAATTCCAGTCTTCATCTTCTGTTTCAACCGCTTTCCCCATCACATAAGAGGAGCCTGAACCGGAAAAGAAATCGTGATTTTCATCGGCATTCGGCGAAAGCGCGGCGAGGATTGCCGGATTCACTTCTGCCATTTCTGCGGGAAATAACGGTTCGTAGCCCAGATTCATCAACGCCTTATTGGCGTTGTAACAGAGAAACGCTTTCACATCGTCAGCCCACGGGGTTTCGGCGTACAGCTCATCGGTGTATTGCAACTCGTTGTCATAAAGTTCCAGCAACAAATCGAAGGCGAAACTCTTTAACTCTTCACGTTGTGCCTGGGAAATCTTTTCCATTTTTTTCTGATATTTATAGCCGATGTAGTAACCGTGGACTGCTTCATCGCGGATAATCAGACGGATCAGGTCTGCGGTATTGGTCAGCTTTCCGCGACTGGAAAAATACATCGGCAGCCAGAAGCCAGAATAGAACAAAAATGATTCAAGAAAGACACTGGCGATTTTCTTTTTCAGCGGATTATCGCCGCGATAATGTTGCTGAATAATCTGCGCTTTTCGCTGCAACGGCGCGTTTTCTTCACTCCAGGCGTAGGCGGCATCGACATCTTTGGTCTGGCACAACGTCGAGAAAATCGAACTGTAAGAGCGGGCATGAACCGCTTCCATAAAGCTGATATTCGATAATATCGCCTCTTCATGAGGCGTGAGCGCATCGGGCATCAGCGAAGGCGCGCCGATAACATTTTGCAGCGTGTCGAGCAGCGTCAGGCCAGTAAAAACGCGCATCGTCAGTTGTTGTTCTACGGCACTTAATGTCTGCCACGCAGGAATATCGTTCGATAGTGGCACCTTTTCCGGGAGCCAGAAATTGCTGGTCAGGCGATTCCACACCTCCAGATCTTTATCGTCTGCTATCTTGTTCCAGTTGATGGCGCTGATACGTGAGAGTTTCATAGATATTCCTTAAAGCCGGACTCATCAGGCTCCGATTTTTGGCAATGTGCGCTTTGTTCCTGCCGGATGCGGCGTGAACGCCTTATCCGACCTACAAAATCATGCAAATTCAATATATTGCAATTATTTTTCAGTCTCTTAGAGCGAGCAGGAGACGCAGCCTTCAATTTCAGTGCCTTCCAGCGCCATCTGACGCAGGCGAATGTAATAGAGCGTTTTGATGCCTTTGCGCCAGGCGTAAATCTGCGCTTTGTTGATATCGCGAGTGGTAGCGGTATCGGGGAAAAATAGCGTCAGCGACAGCCCCTGATCGACATGGCGAGTCGCTTCGGCGTAGGTGTCGATGATCTTTTCTGCGCCAATTTCGTAAGCATCCTGATACAGCGCCAGATTTTCGTTAGTCATAAACGGGGCAGGGTAGTAAACGCGTCCTGTTTTGCCCTCTTTGCGTATCTCTACTTTCGCCACAATCGGATGAATACTCGACGTGGCATGGTTGATGTAAGAGATGGAACCGGTTGGTGGCACCGCCTGGAGATTCTGGTTGTAAATGCCGTAGCGCATCACGTCGTCGCGCAGCTGCGCCCACATCTCACGGGTAGGTAACGTAATTCCGCTACGGGCAAACAGTTCGCCAACTTTCGCCGTTTTCGGCTGCCAGTTACCTTGCAGATATTGGCTAAAATATTCACCACTGGCATAGCGTGACTGTTTGAACCCGGCGAAGGTTTCACCGCGTTCGCGCGCCAGCAACATCGAGGTACGCAGTGCGTGCCAGGTGATGGTGTAGAAATAGAGATTGGTGAAATCCAGTGCTTCCGGTGAACCATAAGCGATGCCTTCTCGCGCCAGATAACCGTGTAAATTCATCTGCCCCAGTCCGATGGCGTGTGAGGCGGCATTTCCGGCTTCGATGGACGGCACGCTGCGGATATGACTCATATCTGACACCGCTGTTAAACCGCGTACGGCAGTCGCTACCGTGCGGGCAAAGTCGGGGGAATCCATGGTGTGGGCAATATTCAACGAACCTAAATTGCAGGAAATATCATGGCCTGTGCGGGCATAGTCGAGATTCTCGTCATACTCTGAGGCGCTGTTAACCTGCAAAATCTCTGAGCAGAGATTACTCATATTTATGCGCCCGGCGATAGGGTTAGCACGGTTTACCGTGTCTTCATACATGATGTAGGGATAGCCGGACTCAAACTGAATTTCTGCCAGTCGCTGGAAGAAATCACGGGCGTTGATGTATTTTTTGCAGATGCGTTCATCGGCAACCAGTTCGTCATAGTGTTGGCTGATGGCGATATCGGCAAATGGCTTGCCATAAACTCGCTCAACGTCATAAGGCGAAAACAGTGCCATCTGCGCATTCTCTTTTGCCAGATGGAAAGTGATATCCGGGATCACCACGCCCAGGGACAGCGTTTTAATGCGGATTTTTTCGTCGGCATTTTCCCGTTTTGTATCGAGAAAACGCAGAATATCGGGATGATGGGCATGTAAATAGACTGCGCCAGCACCCTGACGAGCGCCGAGCTGGTTGGCATAGGAAAATGCGTCTTCCAGCATTTTCATCACCGGAATTACGCCAGAAGATTGATTTTCAATACGTTTAATTGGCGCGCCCGCTTCCCGCAGATTCGACAGCAAAAATGCCACGCCGCCGCCGCGTTTCGACAGTTGCAGTGCGGAATTTACCGCCCGGCCAATCGACTCCATATTGTCTTCAATACGCAGCAGAAAACAGGAAACCAGCTCGCCGCGCTGCTGTTTACCGCAGTTGAGGAATGTTGGCGTGGCAGGCTGAAAGCGTCCTGACAGCATCTCATCAGTCAGTTGCGTCGCCAGTGTTTCATCGCCTTGTGCCAGCGTCAGCGCCACCATCGTGACTCGATCGGCAAAATCTTCCAGATAACGCTTACCGTCGAATGTCTTCAACGTATAGCTGGTGTAAAACTTCCATGCTCCGAGGAATGTCTGAAAACGAAAACCGCTGGCGTGCGCGTGGGCAAACAGTGTAATGACAAAATCGCGAGAGTAGCGATTAAGAACGCTTTCATCATAGTAACCTTCGTTGACCAGCCAGTTCAGGCGCTGCTGCTGGCTACTGAAGGTCACACTGTTCGGGCGCACATGCGTCGTCATAAAGACGTCAACGGCCTGGCGATCTTTATCGAACTGAATGCGACCTGCGCTATCGTAAAGGTTAAGCATCGCATTCAGCGCGTGGTAATCCATCGTTTCCTGCGTCAGGCGTTCTGCGGTTGTCGTTGCCAAAATTCGGTTACTCCTTTACGAACGTTTTCGATATCGCTTTGCGTACCCATGAGTTCAAAGCGGTATAGCCACGGCACGCCGCATTTTTGAGCAATCACATCTCCGGCGCGGCCATACGCCTCACCAAAGTTGCGATTACCCGAAGCAATCACGCCGCGCAGCAACGCCCGGTTATGCTCGTCGTTTAAAAAGCGAATTACCTGTCGTGGCACCGCGCCAGCCGTACCGCCGCCGCCGTAAGAGGGCACGATCAGGATGTAAGGCTCGTCTACCTGAATCCGTTCCCGCTCATTGAGCGGGATGCGCACCGCGGGCAGCCCTAAACGTTCGATAAAACGCTGCGTATTTTCGGAGCTGCTGGAAAAGTAGACGAGCTGGCTCATGCACTGGCCGCGTGTGGCGCAGGATGCAGACGGTTGATCATGTCCGGGCGGAAGCCAGACCAGCTAAGATCGCCAGCAATTACCACCGGTAACTGGCGAAAGCCCTGAGCACGCAACGTTTCTGCTGCTTCAGGGACGTGATCGACATTAATCATTTCAAAGTCAAAGCCCCGGTTTTCCATCGCCCGTTTGGTGGCGTGGCACTGAACGCAATCGTTACGAGTGTAAATAGTAATGCGCATGATTCGTATTTCCGTTTAAAATGAAGATACGGCGCGATGATACGCGTCGGGTTGTCTCTCTGTTGATACAGAGATACTAGATGTAGTTGAAAAAAGATTCAACCATACAAGATATGGGAATTTTAGATTGATTACGCCACCGCTGAATGGCTCAACGGGGTAGGGGATTTTGTGTTTTTTGGCCGGGCGAATACCCGGCATCAAGAAGTTACATGCGCATGGAAACGGCCAGACGGTTAAAACAATTCATCAGCCCGATGGCAAACGTTAAGTCGCTGATCTCTGCTGCACTGAAATATTCAAGCAAAGGCTGATAAACCTCGTCTTCCGCATGGGTTCGGGCAATATCGGTCACCGATTCCGCCCATGCCAGCGCCGCCCGCTCGCGATCGTCAAAATGATGGCTTACGCGCCAGCCTGCCAGGGCGTCCAGTTTGTGCTGCGGCACACCGGATTTGCGTAATGCTTTGCTGTGCATCTCCAGACAAAATGCGCAGCCATTGATTTGCGAGACGCGCAAATAAATTAACTCCATCAGCGTGGTATCCAGCGCGCTATTTTCCAGTGCCGTTTTGGCCTGCACCAGTGCGTTATACACTGCCGGGCTAAGTTCGTAGTAAGGCTGACGTAATGTAGTCATACAGTTTCTCCTCTTATTAACGCCCGCAATGTAGCACTATAATGGACTGCTAAAGAGAGCCATAAATTACGTAAAAAAGCAGACCATATGCCACGTTATCAGGATATCGCCCGTCAGTTAAAAACGGCTATTGAGCAAGGGGAACTGAAACCTGGTGCAAGGCTACCTTCGAGTCGTACCTGGTCGCAGGAACTGGGTGTGTCTCGATCCACTGTCGAAAATGCGTATGCTGAGTTGGTGGCGCAAGGATGGCTGGTCAGGCGGGGACAGGCTGGCACATTTGTCAGTGAGCAGATACATACGCAACAATCTGCTGTGGATGTCGTGGCTTTTGCTGGTGAAAGTCAGCAGCCACTGCCATTTCAATTGGGATTACCCGCACTCGATCTCTTTCCGCGAGAGCAGTGGGCGCGGGTGATGGGGCGTCGCCTTCGTACCCAGACGCGTTTTGATTTGGCATTAGGCGATGTCTGCGGTGAGGCGGCGTTGCGCGAGGCAATAGTTGATTACTTACGCGTTTCTCGCGGGATTGATTGTCAGCCAGAGCAGGTCTTTATCACTCATGGTTATGCGGCCTCAATGGCTTTAATTCTGCACGCGCTGGCGAAACCGGGAAACGGGATGTGGATGGAAGATCCCGGCTTTCCACTGATTCGCTCGATTGTCACTCGCCACGGTGTGGAAATTTTACCGGTGCCGGTTGATGACAACGGACTGGATGTCACAAGCGGAATACAAAATTATCCTGATGCGCGTTTTGCTCTGATTACTCCGGCACACCAGAGCCCGCTGGGCGTGGCGCTCTCTTTAGCGCGCAGGCACCAGATGCTGGAATGGGCAGAACGTAGTCAGGCATGGATTATTGAAGATGATTACGACAGTGAGTTTCGCTATCACGGTAAGCCGTTACCGGCACTAAAAAGTCTCGACGCACCGCAGCGGGTGATTTATGCCGGAACATTCAGCAAAGCGCTATTTCCTGCATTGCGCTGTGCGTGGCTGGTGGTGCCGGTGGAGCAGATTACGCAATTCCGGCAACAGGCGTCACTGGAGCCATGTGCGGTACCCGTACTGTGGCAGAACACACTGGCAGATTTCATTCGTGAGGGGTATTTCTGGCGGCATCTGAAGAAAATGCGTCAGCACTATGCTCAACGTCGGCAGTGGATTGAGCAGGCGTTGACGCAGCAGGGATTTCAGGTTGTGCCGCAAAAAGGTGGTATCCAGATGGTTATCAGCATGGTGGGCGACGATATTGTCCATGCTCGTAAAGCCAATGCTGCTGGCCTTGCGGTGCAGGCACTTAGCGACTGGCGTATCCGCTCAAATGGGGAAGGAGGATTGCTGCTCTCGTTTACCAATATCGTTAGCGAAAGTATGGCGCAGCAGGTGACACAACAATTACGCAGTGCCTTAAGTTAAAAACCCCGAAGTCAGGCTTCGGGGCCAGGGACGTGTATTTATTATCATTGTTTCACTACGATTTACGCATGCTTAACAACGCGCCGATAAAAATACCTACCGCAGCAGCTGTTCCCACACTACACCAGGGTCTTTCACGAACAAAAGAGTCTGCGCAGCCAACAGCATCGCGCGCGGCTTGCTGGACGCGAGTTCGACCATGCATCCGCGCCCTGGTTTCTTTCAGTAAAGCCTGAGCTTTACTGCGTGCGGCTTCGGCTTCCCCTTTGGCGTCGCTGCTCCAGGACTTCAATACAGATTCCAGGCTGTCAGCTAATTGATTGACATCATTCTGAATATCCTGCACGCCATCATCGACGTCGTTACGGTTCGGTCTGTTAAACATATGATCTCCCATCAGGATTCAATGTAATTTTCAGTGTAGACCATAATTTTCTTAACAGAGATTCATCGTGGCTTTATGGACTTTTCTGAAAGCGTTGTGAATGCTCAATCAGGTAAGGTAGGGCCGCGGTAGATAATAACGAGGATAGAATATGTATTTACGACCAGACGAGGTGGCGCGCGTACTTGAGAAAGTCGGTTTTACCGTCGATGTGGTAACCCAGAAAGCTTATGGTTATCGCCGCGGGGAAAATTATGTCTATGTTAATCGCGAAGCGCGAATGGGACGTACCGCACTGGTAATTCATCCCACGTTAAAAGAACGTAGTTCGACACTGGCAGAACCGGCTTCCGATATTAAAACTTGCGATCATTACCAGCGGTTCCCGCTCTATTTAGCGGGTGAGCGTCACGAGCATTACGGCATTCCACACGGTTTCAGCTCGCGTGTTGCGCTTGAACGTTATTTACATGGATTGTTTGGCGAAGCCAATTAAAGACGCGACTGGCATTGCCAGTCGCGACAAAGAAGGATCAGGCTTTTACCTGCTGGTAATTGCTGACTTTGAACAGGCGGCGGCAGTAATCAAGGAAGTAGCCATAGACCGCACCCATCAACATCGAAACGACGATGTTTGAACTGACCGCTGCCATAATCTGGTGCCAACCCGCGCCCACGACGAGTAAGATTGCCATATATACCGGTGACTGGAACGTCACATAAGCCAGAATATCCGCAAGATTTTTTACCCAGCCCGACGAGCCAACTTTGCGTGCCATTCGCATAAATAGATCGCGGTACATACCGTATGGCCATGCAATTAAGATGTTCACCGGAATCGCTACCAGTCTGGAATAAAGGGACTGTTCGAAGCTCATTCCGGAGAGAAATACTTCGATAAACATGTTCACGACAGAACAGTAAACAACCATCGCGAACGTATCTGCTACTGCATGACGCAAGCGTGACTGCGGTGAGAACATGCCCATGCTCCTTAATAAACGCGAAATCGGATGAATGTGAATGCAGTGGTTTAAATTACCGTTTGCACTTTCGCATAGCGTATATCGCTGGCTATGACTTATCAATTAGTGAAAAAATTTTATTTCCTTGGTTTTTGTAGATAAAATATTCCGTAGTGGCGCATTTTTTGTACATTCTGGGTTTTTTTATGTCTTAAAATATAATGTTATTTTAAATCATTATGTTATGACGTAGTTCAGATGTTTTTTTGCAGAGTGATCAAGGTGTGTTTACGCAGCAAAGCGTAGAGAATTCGGCTTAGGAGCGCGCCTGGCCTCATTCAGCATCTTTTATGTTGTAAAGCCTGTAATGGCAGCACAAAGTTTCAGGTTTGAATAACTAATATGTATTCTTTTTATATGCATATTTATGCTGGTTGCGTGTTCCATTATCGGCCGGGAGGTTGTATCGTACGCCGGAACACTCGCCAGTCGCTGTAATAAGTAAGTTAAATGGCTGCTATATAATTTGCATATAAGCATTAATGTGTCAGCAAATAACGCACGAAATAATATCCCTTCGCGATTGTAAATATATTAAATTTTGTGGAAATATAATAAGTGATCGCTTACACTACGCGGCGAAATACTTTTTGTTTTGGCGTTAAAAGGTTTTCTTTATTATGTCTGTAATGTTACAAAGCTTAAATAACATCCGCACCCTTCGTGCAATGGCTCGCGAATTCTCCATTGACGTTCTTGAAGAAATGCTCGAAAAATTCAGGGTTGTCACTAAAGAAAGACGTGAAGAAGAAGAACAGCAGCAGCGTGAACTGGCAGAACGCCAGGAAAAAATTAGCACCTGGCTGGAGCTGATGAAAGCTGACGGTATTAACCCGGAAGAGTTATTAGCTAACGGCACAGCTGCACCGCGTGCAGGTAAAAAGCGTGAACCGCGTCCAGCAAAATATAAATTCACCGACTTCAATGGTGAAACCAAAACCTGGACCGGTCAGGGCCGTACGCCGAAGCCAATTGCTCAGGCGCTGGCAGAAGGTAAATCTCTCGACGATTTCCTGATCTAATCCCTGGCGCCGGATGCCGCCTCTATGGCGCATCCGGCGTTGCTTCTCAAGTTCGCTGATTCCACGGCATCTTATCTAATAGCCTTGCCATCCCGCAAAAACCACTGATTCCTGCAAACATTAATCCTGCGCCGACAAATCCACTTAATAAGAAGAAGCTGCTATTAATGGCATAACCCAGTACGACGCCGATTAATATTAAGCCGCCAGCGGCGATCTGTACCTGACGCATTAATGGCAACGGTTGAGATTTATTTTCTGCTACCGGCAATCCCGCTTTTTTCCAGCCATCGATCCCATCTTCCAGTAAAAAGACCTCTGCGGGGGCGGCAATCGCTGCTAATTTATCGGCGTTATTGCTGGTGCGTTTACCTGCCTGGCAGTGGAATATAATTTGTTCGCTACGCAATTTATCCGGAAGACCAGACTGTTCTATCACGGATAATGGTGCCAGACAGGCTGCTGGAATATGTTCACGAAGATATTCGTCGGCATCACGAATATCGATTAACTTTGCACCACGTGCGATTAATTCTTGCGCGTCATGCGGTGAAATTGTTATCAAAGCCATCGTCACTCCTTACGGACAATAGATATTTTTCAGGGTGGCGATAATGGCATTTACCGCCTCATTTTTAATGGAATAAAGAATGCGTTGGGCGTCCCGCTGGCTGTCAATAAGTCCCTCGTCACGCATGCGAGCCAGATGCTGTGACGTGGCGGAGGCGCTAAGTCCGGTAATGCGAGCCAGTTCTCCGGCGCTGGTCCCTGGTGACCCGCAAAGCATACACAGAATCAACAACCGTTTGGGGTGACTCATTGCTTTCAGTAAGGCCGCAGCCTGTTCGGCGCTGGCCTGTAGTTGGGCGAGTTCAGTCATAGTTATTTAAGTATTTTCTAAATTAAGTGAATTCTAAACTAAAAATGCAACGTATACCAGCGTCAGCAGCGTAAATGAGGGTAAACGCGTAGGCTGAAACTGGCTGGTTCCGCTAAAATTATTACGCTTAAGAGATAAAATCTCTTTTTAAACAATGGTTAATTTTCTTATAGGGAGTAAATATGGGTTTCTGGAGAATTGTCATCACCATCATTTTGCCGCCGCTCGGCGTGCTGCTTGGCAAAGGATTTGGCTGGGCGTTCATCATTAATATCTTGTTGACGCTGCTTGGGTATATCCCTGGTTTAATTCACGCTTTCTGGGTGCAAACCCGCGATTAACTCTGTGCTTACTCCGCGGCGTTAGTGCGCCGCGTTCCTCTGCTACACTTTCTGAGTGTTTCCGTTAACGAACGAGGTAACTATGGGTCTGTTCAATTTTGTGAAAGATGCCGGAGAAAAGCTCTGGGATACAGTTACTGGTCAGCATGATAAAGACGATCAGGCGAAGAAGGTGCAGGAGCATCTGAACAAAACCGGCATTCCAGATGCCGATAAAGTAAATATCCAAATTACCGATGGCAAAGCGACGGTGACTGGTGATGGTTTGAGCCAGGAAGCGAAGGAAAAAATCCTTGTTGCGGTGGGGAATATTTCTGGTATCGCCAGCGTCGACGATCAGGTAAAAACTGCGACACCAGCCACTGCCAGCCAGTTTTATACCGTTAAGTCTGGCGACACGCTTAGCGCCATTTCCAAACAGGTCTACGGTAACGCCAATCTGTACAATAAAATCTTCGAAGCGAATAAACCGATGCTGAAAAGCCCGGATAAAATTTATCCGGGACAAGTGTTGCGTATTCCAGAGTAATGGCGGTTAGTCCGCCATCGCCTGCTGGATAATGGGAATCGGCGTCAGCAAATGCTGGCGCATTAACTCACTGGCGCGCGCGGTATCTCGCGCCAGGACGGCTTCGGTTAAAATTTGATGTTGGTTGTGTTTATCTTCCAGCATTTCCACGGAAAGTACCGTTCGCCGCAGCCAGATGAAGCGATAGCGCGCCGCCAGATCAAACAACCGTTCACGCATTTGCAGCAAATAGTGAGAACCACAGCCTGTCACAATTGCAGTATGAAACGCCTGATGACGCAGATCCCACTCATCAAGCATTTTCTCACTGGCGTCACAGGCCTCCAGCTTACTGAGCAGATGCGCTTTTGCGAGAACGTCTGCCTCCCACTCATCGCCACCGCGGGCAATCGCCAGACTCACTAGCATTGCTTCCATGTTGGCGCGGGCATCGAAAATATCGAGCAACTCCTGCTCTGACATCGAGGCTACCCGATACCCTTTTTGATTCACCACCGTGACCAGTCGTTCTGCCACCAGTTGCGAAAGCGCTTCCCGCAACGGCCCGACGCCAAGTGCATAACGCGATGTCAGCAAACTCATCCGTAATTTTTCATCCGGCTGAAAATTGCCGCGAATAATATCGTTCTTCAGCCAGCGATAGCCATCCAGAGACGTAATGGTCATGGTGTGACTCCTGATCATTATCAGCGCGTATTATGAATGGGTGTTTTTTGCCACATTATCAGCTTTTTCCAGCGAGCCATAATTGGCACGGTACAGATAATCCCTATCGCTAATAAGCCGGTGGAGATCACTTCTAACTGTTGCGCTGGACGGAATAGCATTACCACCAACACAAAAGTAATAAAGCCAATCACCAGCCAGGTGAGCCACGGATAAAGCCACATTCGCAGGCGAATTTCACCGCCTTCTGCCAGCAGGATTTTACGCATTCGTAATTGCGAAACGGCGATGACTAAATAAACCAGCAGGGCGATAGCGCCGGAGCTGTCGATCAGGAATTTAAACACTTTAGCAGGTGCGTAATAGTTCACTACCACCGTTAAAAATGCCGCACCGGTCGAGAGTAATACTGCCACGTACGGGGTTTTACTGCGGTTAATTTTACCCATTACCGCGGGCGCATCACCGCGACGGCTTAAGGAGTAGAGCATTCTTGACGCGGTATACAGCGCCGAGTTCAGGCAACTGGTTACCGACAGCAAAATAACGCAATCCATAATGAATTTGGCGTGCGGAATATTCAGCAGTTCCAGCACGGAACGGTAGGAGCCCACGGTTTTCAGTCCGGGCATATTCCACGGAATTAAGGCCACGACGACAAAAATAGAACACAAATAGAAAATAGAGATACGCCAGATAACCGAGTTGGTGGCGCGAACAATATGTTTATCCGGCGTGTCGGATTCTGCGGCGGCGATGGTGACAATTTCCGCGCCCATAAACGAGAACATGGTGATCAGCATCGCGCTTAATACCGCCCCGAAGCCGTTGGGCATAAAGCCGCCACTATCCCATAATCTTGAAATACCGCTCACTTCTGCATATGGGTAAAAACCGCTAATCGCCACTGCGCCGAGGAAAATAAATGCCAGGATGGCAATCACTTTGCATATCGCCAACCAGAACTCAAATTCTCCGTAGTTTTTAACGCTTAATAAATTACTGCCGGTTAAGGCGAGGGTGATAACGAGGGAAAATAACCAGATGGGAATACCGGGAACCCACGAGTGCAGGATCATGGCGGCGATGTTGGCTTCCAGAGGTATAACCAGTACCCAAAACCACCAGTACAGCCAGCCGATGGTATAGCCCGCCCAGCGGCCAATAGCTTTATCGGCATAGGTGGAAAAGGAGCCGGTGTCGGGCGTGGCTACTGCCATTTCCGCCAGCATCCGCATAATCATAACCACCAGTAGCCCGGCGAACAGATAGGCCAGCAATACCGCCGGGCCCGCTTCGGCGATGGCGACGCTGGAACCGACAAACAGACTTGCGCCGATAACACCGGCAATAGACAACATGGTGACGTGGCGTGATTTCAGCCCGCCGCCTAACTCATGTGGTTGCGATGATTGCCCCATCCTGAATCCTCTCGAAAGTGTGTCACTTGGGAGAGCGCCCCGACATTTCCCGCGTCGGGTCACGCGTATAATTGTTATTGATTCTTTTTGCCGGAGAGCGGCTCCGCCTTATCCGGCCAACATAGATTTATTCCTGTTCACGTACAGATTGTCGGATGCGGCGTAAACGCTTTATCCGACCTGGATCCCCGTAGGCCGGACAAGACGCAAAGCGTCGCTTCCGGCATGGGTACGGACTTACTGTTTCGCCTCAGCAAAACACTGGCTGATGATATCCAGACCCTGCAGGATCTGAGCGTCTTCAATGGTGAGCGGTACCAGGATGCGCAGCACGTTGTAATACGGGCCGCAGGAGAGAAGAATCAGGCCCTTATCGCGGGCGCGCGCCACGATCTCGGCGGTGAGTTTGGCGTCCGGTTTGTTGTGATCGCCATCTTCAAACAGCTCGATGGCGATCATCGCCCCCAGCCCGCGTACGTCGCCGATCTCAGTGTGTTTTTCGGCGATCGCCAACAATCCGTCTTTTAGCTTCTGCCCCAGATCGTTGGCTTTTTGCAGCAGATTTTCCTGCTCGAACACCTTCAACACTTCCAGCGCCGCCACGCAGGCAATCGGGTTACCCGCATAGGTGCCGCCCAGCCCGCCCGGTGCGACAGCATCCATCACTTCCGCGCGCCCGGTGACGCCCGCCAGCGGGAAGCCGCCCGCGATGGATTTCGCAAAGGTGGTGAGATCGGGTGCCACGCCCATTTGCTCCATCGCAAACAGCGTGCCGGTACGTCCGGCGCCGCTCTGTACTTCGTCGGCAATCAGCATGATCCCGTGTTCGTCACACAGCGCGCGTAAACGTTGCATAAAGGCTGGCGTCGCGGCGTAGAAACCACCTTCGCCCTGAACCGGCTCAATCACGATGGCGGCGATATCTTCCGGCGCAGCGTCATTTTTGAAGATCCGGTGAATGCTGGCGATAGCGTCATCTTCACTGACGCCATGCAGCGGGCAAGGATAAAGCGCGCGATAAACATGGCCCGGCATCAGGCCCATCCCCGCAGAGTACGGATTCACCTTGCCGGTCAGCGCCAGCGTGTAATGCGTGCGCCCGTGATACGCGCCGCTAAAGGCAATGGTGCCGCTACGTTTGGTGGCGGCGCGGGCGATTTTCACCGCGTTCTCCACCGCTTCCGAACCCGTGGTGACCAGCAGCGTTTTTTTGGCGAAATCGCCCGGCACCTTCTGATTCATTATTTCGCACAGCTCAAGATACGGCTCGTAAGCCAGCACCTGGAAGCAGGTGTGCGACAGTTTTTTCAACTGCGCTTCCACCGCGGCAACCACCTTCGGATGCAGGTGCCCGGTATTGAGCACCGCAATCCCGCCCGCGAAATCGAGATACTCACGGCCTTCAACGTCCCACACCCGGCAGTTTTCCGCGCGGTCAGCGAAAATGGGGTGAATTTGCCCAACGCCACGAGGAACTGCCTGACTGCGGCGCTGCATTAACTCTTTATTGCTGCTCATTCGCGTTCTCCAGTTAAAGACCGATGCACATATATTTGATTTCTAAGTAATCTTCGATGCCATACTTCGAACCTTCACGGCCCAGACCCGAGGCTTTGATACCGCCGAACGGGGCGACTTCATTGGAAATAATGCCGGTATTGATGCCGACGATGCCGTACTCCAGCGCCTCGCCCACGCGGAAGACGCGGCTTAAATCACGGGCGTAGAAATAGGCGGCAAGACCAAACTCGGTGTCATTGGCCTGCGCAATCACATCAGCTTCATCTTTAAAGCGGAATAGCGGGGCGAGGGGGCCGAATGTCTCTTCTTTCGACACTTTGGCGTTGGCCGGAACGTCCACCAGAATGGTCGGCTGGAAGAAGTTGCCGCCGCGTTCGTGCGCTTTACCACCGCAAACCACGCGTGCGCCTTTCTCCAGCGCATCGGCAATATGCTCTTCCACTTTTGCTACCGCTTTTTCATCGATCAGCGGCCCGATGGTGACGCCTTTATCCAGCCCGTCGCCGATGTGCAGTTTGCTCACCGCCTGCTGCAATTTTTCGGCAAAGCGGTCATACACGCCGTCCTGCACGTATAAACGGTTGGCGCAAACGCAGGTTTGCCCGGCGTTGCGGAATTTCGAGGCCAGCGCGCCTTCCACGGCTTTGTCGAGATCGGCATCGTCAAAGACGATAAACGGCGCGTTGCCGCCCAGCTCCAGCGACACTTTTTTGATGTCTTTCGCGCACTGTTCCATTAACTGGCGGCCAATTTCGGTCGAGCCGGTAAACGACAGCTTGCGCACCAGCGGGTTGCTGGTCAGTTCGTTACCAACCGCGCCCGCCGAACCTGTGACCACGTTAAATACGCCAGCCGGAATGCCCGCGCGGATCGCCAGTTCTGCCAGCGCGAGCGCAGAGAACGGCGTCTGACTGGCGGGCTTCAGCACCATGGTGCAGCCTGCCGCCAGCGCCGGACCTGCTTTGCGGGTAATCATCGCCGCCGGGAAGTTCCACGGCGTGATGGCAGCGGTAACGCCAATCGGCTGCTTGATCACAATCAGGCGCTTATCGGCCTGATGACCGGGAATGGTGTCGCCATAAATGCGTTTGCCTTCTTCGGCAAACCACTCAATAAAGGAGGCGGCGTAGCTGATTTCGCCTTTCGCTTCAGCCAGCGGTTTGCCCTGTTCGAGGGTCATCAGGCGTGCTAAATCGTCCTGATGCTCCATCATCAAATTGAACCAGTTGCGCAGAATGGTGGCGCGTTCTTTGGCGGTGAGCGCACGCCAGGCGGGCAGGGCGCGGTTGGCGGCGTCGATAGCCGCGCGGGTTTCATCCGCGCCCATTTTCGGCACGCTACCCAGCTTGTCGCCGTTCGCCGGATTGGTGACGTCGATGACCTCGCCATTGTTGGCGTCCAGCCATTCCCCGTTAATCAACGCCTGCTGGCGGAATAAGTTACTGTCGTTAAGTTTCATTGTTACGTCCTGTTTTCAAAGGTTATTGATTAAATGCGGCGTGTAAGGCATCCACACTACGTGCCGCTCGCAGCGTGCGTCCGGGGTTACTCTGGCTTGCCAACAGCGTTTGTACCTTGCTGACAATATGCGCACCAATAGGAATTGCTGATGTCGCTGCCGGGGAGGGCGCATTGCAGGTGTGGATTGTGCGCGGGGTGGTGACAAACAGAAAATCGTCAATCAACTTGCCGTCCGGCGATACTGCCTGCGCCCGCACACCGGCGGGCCAGGGCTGGAGATCGCTTAACGAAAGCCGGGGACAATACTTTTGCACCAGCCGCAGATAGCCGCTTTTGCACAGCGAGTTTTTCATCTCGCCCAGTCCTGAGCGTAGATGGTTTTGCAGCACCCGGCGAATCCCCGACGAGCCCAAAATTTCCAGCGTGTCGCTAAATGAGAAGTCGCGCTTGCGATAGCCTTCGCGTTTGAAAGCCAGCACCGCGTTTGGCCCGACGGTCACGCTGCCGTCGATCATGCGGGTGAGATGAACGCCCAAAAACGGCATTGCCGGATCGGGAATGGGGTAAATCAGGTGGTTAACAATCTGGTTATGCTCCGGCGCAAGGCGGAAATACTCGCCACGGAACGGGCAGATGATAAAGCCCGGTTCGAGGCCGAGCATTTTCACCAGCCGGTCAGCCATCAGTCCGGAACAGCTAATCAGCGTTGACGCTTCGTATTCGCCGCCCTGACGGGTACGGACGACCACGCCGTTTTTATGCTCACTAAGGCCGCTGACTTCGGCGTTATAAATAATCTCGCCGCCTCTGGCCTGGAAAATTTTTGCCATCGCCGCCGTTACTTCTCGGTAGCTGACAATGCCGCTGGACGGCACAAAAATGCCGCCGAGCCCGGTGATATTCGGTTCGCGCTCGCGCAGCTCGTCGGCGTTTAACCACTCGCGCTCAATACCGTTCGCCGCTGTGCGTTCCCATAAGGCGCGCATCCGTTCCATTTCGAGATCGGACGTGGCAACCAGCATCTTGCCGCAGTTGTCGTAGCGAATGCCGTTTTGATCGCAAAAGGCTTTGGTGGCGCGGTTTCCCGCCAGGCAAAACTGCGCCTTCAGGCTGCCGGGCGTGTAATAGACCCCGGCATGGATCACGCCGCTGTTGTGGCCCGTCTGGTGACAGGCCGGGCCAGACTCTTTTTCCAGCAACGCAATGCGGGCGTCCGGATAGACATCAATCAGTTGCATGGCGGCCGACATGCCGATGATGCCGCCGCCAATAATCACAAAATCATACATCCGCTCAATTCCTTTGCGCTTACTGATGCGTCTGGTAGTGGTTAGTGGCGTAAGCGAAATAGCCACGCTGGCGCATCAGTTCGCGACGCAGATCCGGATGTGCGGTAAAGCGGTCGCGACCGTGCAGCCAGAACAGATTGTTAATTAACAGGAATTTGCCAACGGGAACGGGCACAGAAAGAATGCCTTTGCTGGTTTCAATGGCATCGGAAAGCTCGCTCAACCACACGCCTTCTTCGAAGTCTTTCGGCTGGACGAACTGGTCGATATAACGCATCACCGGGCTACCCTGCTGATCGACGTCGAACACCGGATGGAAAACATCTTTGCTGACGTTTTTACTCGGCGGCGCGGCAAAGCGCATTGGGCGACGCGCCAGCGGGTGGCGGAAATAGTGGTCCAGGTGTTCCCAGTCATCGAGATGCAGCAGCAGCGAATTTCCGCCCTGCATGTTTTGCTCGTCGATTTTCATCATCAGCACGTAATCGGTGATTTCTTCAACGTAGGTACCGTCGTTATGCAACTCCATCACACGGTGCGGCTGACGCAGATAGCTGTCTGAGTTATCGACATTTTTCACTACAAAACGCGCGTAGTACTGACCGCTCATTGCGTCGAAATTGGAACGACCAATCAGATGCGCCACCGCCGTTGCCAGCTTCACCATCTCATCTGCCTGCGCGACATCATCGACACCCACCGCATTGATCAACAGCGCACCTTCAGCGCGGTTTAGCAACGTCTTCAACAGCAACGGTTGCAGCTGGTTCGCACAGAGATCGTCAAGAATTTTGCCTACCCGAAAACGCAGAAACGATTTGTACTCCAGCGCCTGCACGGGCCACTCGGCAATCAGCTCGAGGAACTGTTTGGTCGTCTGTTCGGTGAAGGTGAGTTCCAGTAGACGCGGGGATTGCGCCGACGGGGTGAGGGTGAATCCGCTATAGTCCTGGCCTGAATCGACAGCGTTGTTTTGTACGGCGGTCAGTGCATTCATCAGAAGCGATCCTCTTATGAGATGTAGGGGGACATGGCGATGCTCATTTCGTAGCCATAATCTAAAAATATCTACATTTCTGAAAAATGCGCACAAAAGTTACATATTGTTTTCTTATTGTGATCAAAAGCAACAAATCAATAACAAAAATGTAAGGGGTAAGAATTGGGATGAAAGGGAATGAATAATTAAAACAATATATTAAGTGTACTTATACTCATTTTCGAACTGGTGGCATTTGTTTAAATGCTATTTAAACTGCTTTTTCAGAGTTCGGAGTTACTTCAACTTACTGAGTTCCGTGTTGACTAATGTGAGTAAGATCAATCGCATCCAACCGATGTTACTTGATGGCATCGATAACAATCTTAATGAACAAACAGATTCCGGGAAGACTGGCTATGGAGGCTAATTTTTCTCTTTCTGACAACGGGTTAATGACAGTTACCATTTTTCGAGAATCTGATACTGATCTGAGGGATGCTGTCTATGTCTGGACTGTAATTGAATGGGGTTTACACACGATGGAATCTGGACCAATAAAAAAGCCCGCATCAGCGGGCTTTAATGTCACAGGGAGTCGCGACTCCGTTGCGTATCCTTTTTTGTCTCCTCACCGTCTGGGCGGTGTACTGATGAGACTTCTAATTTCCTGTTTTTGTTGGTGTTGTGATAACACCATCCAATCATGATTGGTGGAGCTGGCGGGAGTTGAACCCGCGTCCGAAATTCCTACATCCTCGGTACTACATGCTTAGTCAGTCTTTACATTCGCTTGCCAGCTGCGGACGGACACGCCACTAACAAACTAGCCTGATTAAGTTTTAACGCTTCAACCCCAGGCAGGGCTTCCACGCGATCTCTTTTGGGTTTGACCTCTCTTGATCCCCGTCCTAAGAGCGGAGGCTAGGGAGAGAGGGCTCTAAGCAGGTTATTAAGCTGCTAAAGCGTAGTTTTCGTCGTTTGCGACTATTTTTTGCGGCTTTTTACGAGGCCAACCGCCCCTCGGCATGCACCTTGGGTTTCGCAAATCCCGTCGAATCCAGAATCAGCCCCATGTGTAACGTTAAGTATACCAGATTTTTGAGCGCCATGACTAGCCCCAAAGGCGTTATCATCCTGGAATTAGCGCCTGCATAGTATGATTTTTCTTCGATTAAGCAATGGGATGGCTGCATCTGTGTCAGATTTGACAGTCGACAAGATGTTCATTCGCGCCACCGAATAGGGAGGCGCGGTGAAGATTTGATTCGTATCGCTTAGATAGGTTTAACGGTGCGCGTTTTTCATGATACGTGCTTTATCAACCTGCCATTCGCGTTCTTTGATATCAGAACGTTTATCGTGTTGTTTCTTACCTTTCGCGACGCCGATTTTTACTTTGCACCAGGCATTTTTCCAGTACAGGGAGAGCGCCACTACGGTATAACCTTCACGGTTCACTCGGCCATAGAGAGAGTCAAGTTCGCGCTGGTTGAGAAGCAGTTTGCGGGTGCGAGTAGGGTCGCACACCACATGCGTGGAAGCCACTGCCATCGGCGTGATGTTTGCTCCAAACAGGAACGCTTCTCCGTCGCGCAGAAGGACATAGCTGTCGCTAATATTGGCTTTTCCTGCGCGCAGGGATTTAACTTCCCAGCCCTGCAGGGCAAGTCCCGCTTCGAACTCTTCTTCAATAAAGTATTCGTGACGGGCGCGCTTGTTAAGCGCGATGGTCGCTGAACCAGGTTTATGTGCTTTTTTCTTCGTCATAAGCGTCGTGAATCATCGGTAATCTGAAATCGAAAATACCCCATATCAATCCTGCGGGGGACAAGGCTCTATCTTAGCATGAACCGGATGTTACCCAGCGCCGGGATAGCGTTTTTTTTACTGCAGGATAAATGATATTATTTGTTGGATTTTTGTTGATGGAAATTGTTATGCCTCAGATTAGCCGGACCGCACTGGTACCCTACAGCGCGGAGCAAATGTATCAGTTAGTGAATGACGTTCAGTCTTATCCTCAGTTTTTACCAGGGTGTACTGGAAGCCGGATTCTAGAGTCCACTCCTGGGCAGATGACCGCTGCGGTAGATGTGTCTAAGGCTGGGATCAGCAAAACGTTTACAACCCGCAACCAGTTGACCAGTAACCAAAGTATTCTCATGAGTCTGGTTGATGGACCGTTTAAGAAATTGATCGGCGGCTGGAAGTTTACGCCGTTGAGCCAGGACGCGTGCCGTATTGAGTTTCATCTCGACTTTGAGTTTACCAATAAGTTGATTGAACTCGCCTTTGGTCGCGTGTTTAAAGAGCTGGCAGCTAATATGGTGCAGGCTTTTACTGTTCGTGCAAAAGAGGTCTACAGTGCCAGGTAAAATTGCCGTTGAGGTGGCTTACGCATTACCCGAGAAACAATACCTGCAACGGGTAAGATTGCAGGAGGGCGCGACGGTTGAAGAAGCAATTCGCGCCAGTGGCTTGCTGGAATTGCGTACCGATATCGATTTAACTAAAAACAAAGTCGGCATTTACAGCCGCCCAGCAAAACTGAGCGATACCGTGCATGATGGCGATCGGGTGGAGATTTATCGTCCTCTCATTGCCGATCCGAAAGAGCTTCGCAGGCAACGAGCAGAAAAATCGGCGAATAAATAACAACCAGAAAAAAGGTGCTCATTGAGCACCTTTTTTAATCGCTATAAACGGCAAATTTTATTCGTTGCCAGTCAGCGCAGGTTTGTTATCAATATTGGTCAACACACCGCTGCTGTTAAAGGTCAGCGTCAGCGTTTGCTGCGTTACACCTTCATGACCTGGTTGCTGACGGAACACATAGAACCAGGTATTCGTACCAAATGGATCGGACATCAGCGGTGTACCCAATGCGTACGCAACTTGTTGTTGCGTCATGCCAACACGTATTTTGGATACGTCGTTAGCGGTCAGATAGTTCCCCTGGTTGATGTCAGGACGGTAAACCACTCGCTCCAGAGTGGAACAGCCTGCGGTCAACATCAATAGTACTGCTGCTGCAGCAGTCAGCGTTTTACAGCGCATAGTGATTTGATTCCTTTTCGGGCCCGAGCAGTACGTGGCTCATCTGTAATATGCCGATGATAATAGACCTTTCATCACTTTAAAACCTTTTGCTTTCCGGTCTTACGGCGTTTTGCTGTTTACTCTGACCGTGAAGCAGGAAAAAAGTTTACGCCGCAAGCAGTTCTTTCGCATTCGCCAGTGTGTTACGTGTGACTTCACTGCCACCAAGCAGGCGCGCCAGCTCCTGTAACCGCGCTTTTTTGTCCAGCGACTCCATATGAGTTTCGGTCATCGCGCCATCGGTTTCTTTGCTGACAAAATAGTGTTGATGACCGCATCCTGCGACTTGCGGCAAATGGGTAACGCACATCACTTGGGTTGATTCGCCAAGCTGACGTAGCAGTTTGCCGACGACTGCCGCTGTCGGGCCGCTAATCCCTACATCCACTTCATCAAAAATCAGCGCCGGGGTTTCCATTTTACGCGCGGTAATGACCTGGATTGCCAATGCGATGCGGGACAATTCACCACCGGATGCGACTTTGGCAATAGGCTGCATTGGCTGACCTGGGTTGGTGGTTACCCGAAACTCAATACGATCGGCACCGTCAATGCCCAGGTGATGTTCGTCAAATTTAACATCAATCGTAAACTGCCCATGCGGCATAGAGAGTGCATGCATACTATCGGTGATCAGCTGTGCCAACTCATTTGCATAATGCTGGCGTTGCTGGTGTAACGCGCGTGCCGTTTCCAGTGCTTGCTGATGATGTTTCGTTACCGCCAGCGCGAGCGTTTCTTGTGAGTCGGCCTGATCATCCAGTTGCTGCTGTTCTTCCAGTAGCGACTGGTAATACTGTGGCAATGCCTCAGGGCTGACGTGATGTTTACGTGCCAGCGAAATCTGTTTTGAGATGCGCTGTTCAAGTTCAAACAAACGGTTGGGATCGAGATCCAGACGATCGCAGTAGTGGCGCAGTTCGTCGCTGGCTTCAGCAATCTGGATGGTAGCTTCTTCCAGCATATCAAGTACGCCGGACAGTTTGCTGTCCATGCCAATCAATTCGCTCACTAGTTGTTTAGCCGTGTAAAGCTGACTTTGCAGGTTTGCGTCTTCACTGTCGGCCATTAATGCCAATGCATTCTGGCTGGTAGTCAGTAATTGACCGCTGTTCGCCAGACGTTTGTACTCTTCGTCAATTTGCTCAAACTCTCCGGGCTGCGGATTAAATTCGTTAAGTTCTTTTAATTGGTATTGCAGCAGTTCCGCACGGGCGGCGCGTTCCTGACTTAGTTGTTGATGGTGCGCGAGGTCGCGGCAGCTTTGATGCCACAACTGATAACGTACGGTCATTTCCTGGAGCAGAGAGGTTTCATTGGCATAGCCATCAAGCAGGAATTTTTGGTGCTCGGATTTGGTGAGTAATTGATGAGCGTGCTGACCATGGATCTGAATCAGCAACTGACCCAGTTCGCGCAGTTGTGACAGAGGAACAGCTGTACCGTTGATGAAACCACGGGAGCGACCATCGCTACTGATTACGCGACGAAGCAGGCATTCACGGCCATCTTCCAGTTGATTTTCTTCCAGCCAACGCAGAGCCGCTGGTGTATCTTTCAGTGAAAAACGGGCGCACAGATCAGCGCGAGCAGCGCCGGTACGCACCATGTCGGCTTCAGCGCGACCACCGAGACAAAGGCCGAGGGCATCTATCGCAATAGATTTACCCGCGCCGGTTTCACCGGTTATTACGGTCATGCCGCTGTGAAAATCAATCTCAAGCTCACGAACGATAGCAAAGTTGCTGATGGTCAGTTGTGCCAACATAGTCGTTTTCCTGTATGAAAAACCATTACTGTTATTGTGTACAGTATAAACTGGTTTTATATACAGTAAAGAGGCTGGCGTAAAATTAGAATAATTTTTTTGACCAGCCGAGCTTGGTGCTTAATGTATTGAAATAGCTGTAATCTTTCGGATGAATCAGATTCAGATGATAATCACAGCGACGAATCAGGACATCTTCACCTTCCTGAATCGGCAGTGCTATCTGACTGTCGCAGCTGATTTCCAGGTCGTTACGGCGATGCGAAAAACGCAGACGGATAGTGCTGCTGCTGTTTATCACCAGCGGCCGCGCTGACAACGTATGCGGGAACATTGGCACCAGGGTTATTGCATCCAGAGAAGGCGTCAGTATTGGTCCCCCTGCCGAGAGGGAATAGGCAGTGGAGCCTGTAGGTGTCGAAATAATCAAACCATCGGAACGCTGAGAAAACGCAAAGATCTCGTCGATATATACTTCGAACTCAATCATATGCGCAACTTTGCCTGGGTGAAGTACCACTTCGTTAATCGCTGTGCTGATGCGTTTCTGGCAATCTTGCTGGCAGACTTGTGCTTCCAGCAAAAAACGTTTCTCGCTGATGTAGTGGCCTTCCAGCACATCGGCTAATTGTTGCTGGGCGTTATCGGGGTCAAGGTCAGTCAGGAAACCCAGGTTGCCACGGTTGATTCCAATAACTTTAATATCGTAACGGGCGAGCGTGCGCGCCGCGCCCAGCATATTACCGTCGCCTCCAACAACTACCGCGAGATCAGCCAGTTGCCCAATCTCCGCGAGCGTGCCAGTTTTCACATTCTTCAGTTGCAGTTCGTGAGCGATTTGTTGCTCAACGATGACCTCGTAACCTTTTGTGCACAGCCAGCGGTAGAGCATTTCATGTGTTGTCAGTGCAGTAGGGTGCCGTGGGTGTCCCACAATGCCAATACACTTGAAATGATTATTCATTTTTCCGAGGTCCTTGTTGCGAAGATTGATGACAATGTGAGTGCTTCCCTTGAAACCCTGAAACTGATCCCCATAATAAGCGAAGTTAGCGAGATGAATGCGAAAAAAACGCGGAGAAATTCATGAGTAGTAAAGAACAGAAAACGCCTGAGGGGCAAGCCCCGGAAGAAATTATCATGGATCAGCACGAAGAGATTGAGGCAGTTGAGCCAGAAGCTTCTGCTGAGCAGGTGGATCCGCGCGATGAAAAAATTGCGAATCTCGAAGCTCAGCTGGCTGAAGCCCAGACCCGTGAACGTGACGGCATTTTGCGCGTAAAAGCCGAAATGGAAAACCTGCGTCGTCGTACTGAACTGGATATCGAAAA
Source organism: Escherichia sp. E4736 (assembly GCF_005781225.1). Classification (NCBI taxonomy): domain Bacteria; kingdom Pseudomonadati; phylum Pseudomonadota; class Gammaproteobacteria; order Enterobacterales; family Enterobacteriaceae; genus Escherichia; species Escherichia sp. E4736. The sequence continues at coordinate 35,677 of NZ_VATT01000035.1, forward strand.
AGCCCACAAATTCGCGCTGGAGAAATTCATCAACGAATTACTGCCGGTGATTGATAGCCTGGATCGTGCGCTGGAAGTGGCTGATAAAGCTAACCCGGATATGTCCGCGATGGTTGAAGGCATTGAGCTGACGCTGAAGTCGATGCTGGATGTTGTGCGTAAGTTTGGCGTTGAAGTGATCGCCGAAACTAACGTGCCGCTGGACCCGAATGTGCATCAGGCCATCGCAATGGTGGAATCTGATGACGTTGCGCCAGGTAACGTACTGGGCATTATGCAGAAGGGTTATACGCTGAACGGTCGTACGATTCGTGCGGCGATGGTTACTGTAGCGAAAGCAAAAGCTTAATTTTTGTTTTCGTAATAAATCACGGCCCAGCATGCGAATGCCGGGCCGTTTTCGTTACTCCGCCACACTCTCGCGCAGCGGTTTTACAGGAAAAACTTTTACCTGCTTAATCATATTGTCCTGAACGTCGAGAATATCGATATCGTACTCGCCAATACGTACGCGGGTGCCAGCGACAGGGATCTCTTCCAGCGCTTCAAGAATGACGCCATTAACGGTTCGAGCATCATCTTCCGGTAGATGCCAGTTAAAGGCTTTGTTAATTTCTCGCACGTTGGCGGTGCCATCGATAATCACCGAACCGTCGTTTTGCGGAGTGACTTCTTCGGCAAGTGTTGGCGACATGGATGTGGTGAAATCACCGACTATCTCTTCCAGAATATCTTCAACCGTCACCAGCCCCTGAATGTCTCCATACTCGTTGACGACCAGGCCGACTTTCTTTTTGTTGCGCTGAAACTTGACCAGCTGCGTGCTGAGTGGCGTGCCTTCCGGGACAAAATAGATCTCGTCCGCGGCGCGTAGCATGGTTTCTTTGGTGAACTCTTTTTTCTCCGACATCAACCGCCAGGCTTCACGCACACGCAGCATACTGATGGCGTCGTCCAGCGAATCACGGTAGAGCACGATGCGCCCGTGAGGTGAGTGGGAGAGTTGGCGCAGAATCGATTTCCAGTCATCGTTGATATCAATACCGATAATTTCACTGCGCGGCACCATGATGTCATCGACAGTCATTTTTTCCAGATCGAGTACCGAAAGCAGCATATCCTGATTGCGACGGGAAATTTGTGAGCGCGATTCGTGCACGATGGTGCGCAACTCTTCTTTGCTCAAAGAGCCGCTAACCACGATATCGGTTTTGATGCCCATCATGCGCATTAACATGCGGGTAATAGCGTTCAGCAACCAGACCAGCGGCATCATCAAAATTTGCAGCGGTGCTAACAGAAAACTACTCGGATAAGCGACTTTTTCCGGGTACAGCGCGGCAATGGTTTTCGGCAATACCTCAGCAAAAACCAGTACGACAAAAGTCAGCACACCAGTCGCAATTGCCACGCCCGCATCGCCGTACAAACGCATCCCAACAATAGTGCCGAGCGCGGAGGCAAGAATATTGACCAGGTTATTGCCGATTAACACCAGGCTAATCAGGCGGTCTGGCTTACGCAGCAATTTTTCGACGCGTTTGGCCGAGCGATTGCCCTGTTTTGCCATATGCCGCAGACGATAGCGGTTGAGTGTCATCATTCCGGTTTCGGACCCGGAAAAATAGGCTGAAATGACCACCATGATGATCAGAATAATGATCAACGTAGTAGTAGAAATGTGTTCCAGGGGAAACTCCTTTTCTGGGTTTAGCTGATTAACTGCTGAACAATTCGGCTGCCGAAGTAGGCCAGTGTCAGAATGACTGCACCCGCGACGTTAAACCAGACGACGCGGCGTCCACGCCATCCTTCATGATAATGTCCCCACAGCAGCACAATATAGACAAACCACGCCACGATAGAGAGCACAGCCTTGTCGATATTTTCCATGCTAAATAAGTTGTGCATGTAGAACAGGCCAGTGCAAAGAGTAAGCGTTAACAGCACCACGCCAATCTGCGTAATATGGAACATTTTACGCTCGATACTCATCAATGGCGGCATTTCCTGACTGAATGCCAACTTTTTGTTCTTCAGTTGGTAATCAATCCATGCCAGTTGCAACGCGTACAGGGCGGCAATTATCAGCGTGGCGTAGGAAAAGAGCGATAAGCCAATGTGCACCAGCATCCCGGGCGTGGCTTCCAGATGGGTGATGTATTCATTGGGCATGAAGGTCGCCAGCGCCAGGTTGATAAGCGCAAAGGCATAGACAATGGGTAGCAGCAACCAGCCACGATTGCGAGAAGCCACAATGGTCATTACCGTACAGATCATCAAACTGACCAATGAACCAACATTCAGCAGGCTGAGGTTTTGTCCGCTATCACCGTCGGGCAGGATGCGGGCTTCCAGAGCGATTGCGTGGCAGACCAGCGCGATGACCGCAGAAATAATAGCCATGCGCCGCCAGCCGCCGTTTTTTTGCAGCAGACCGGGAACAATCAGCGCAAGACTGACGGAGTAGGCGACAAGCGCGAGCAGAGCAAAAACGGGCATAGTAATGTCGACAGTTTGAGCAATAAGAAAGAGAAGCAGTATAGCGTCAGGTGAACGCTGCTCCAACCGTTGCATAACAACAAAGACGCCTTCATGTTATACTGCGGCAAAATACTGATGATGTGTCGCGATTGCGGCCAACCGTTTCCACCCCAGGCGAGAGACAATGTTTGATAATTTAACCGATCGTTTGTCGCGCACGCTGCGCAATATCAGTGGCCGTGGACGCCTCACTGAAGACAACGTAAAAGATACGCTGCGCGAAGTGCGCATGGCGCTGCTGGAGGCGGACGTCGCTCTGCCGGTAGTGCGTGAGTTTATCAATCGCGTAAAAGAGAAAGCGGTTGGTCATGAAGTTAATAAGAGCCTGACGCCGGGGCAGGAGTTCGTCAAAATCGTCCGTAACGAACTGGTTGCGGCGATGGGCGAAGAGAACCAGACCCTGAATCTGGCTGCGCAACCGCCTGCGGTCGTGCTGATGGCGGGCCTGCAAGGTGCCGGTAAAACAACCAGCGTGGGCAAACTCGGTAAGTTCCTGCGCGAGAAGCACAAGAAGAAAGTGCTGGTTGTTTCTGCCGACGTTTATCGTCCGGCGGCAATCAAACAGCTTGAGACGTTGGCAGAGCAGGTGGGCGTTGATTTCTTCCCTTCTGATGTTGGTCAGAAACCGGTAGATATCGTTAACGCGGCGCTGAAAGAAGCCAAACTGAAATTCTACGACGTTCTGCTGGTGGATACCGCCGGTCGTCTGCACGTTGACGAAGCGATGATGGACGAGATCAAACAAGTCCATGCGTCGATTAATCCGGTTGAAACCCTGTTTGTGGTTGACGCCATGACCGGTCAGGATGCCGCGAATACCGCGAAAGCCTTCAACGAAGCGCTTCCGCTTACCGGCGTAGTGTTGACCAAAGTGGACGGCGATGCCCGCGGCGGTGCGGCGCTCTCTATTCGTCACATCACTGGCAAGCCTATCAAGTTCCTCGGTGTTGGCGAGAAAACCGAGGCGCTGGAGCCGTTCCACCCGGACCGTATCGCTTCCCGTATTCTCGGCATGGGCGATGTTCTGTCGCTGATCGAAGATATCGAAAGCAAAGTTGACCGTGCGCAGGCAGAGAAATTAGCCAGCAAGCTGAAAAAAGGCGACGGCTTCGATCTCAACGACTTCCTTGAGCAGCTGCGCCAGATGAAAAATATGGGCGGCATGGCCAGCCTAATGGGCAAGCTGCCGGGCATGGGGCAGATCCCGGATAACGTCAAGTCGCAGATGGACGATAAAGTGCTGGTGCGTATGGAAGCCATCATCAACTCGATGACGATGAAAGAGCGCGCTAAGCCAGAAATCATCAAAGGTTCGCGTAAGCGTCGTATCGCTGCCGGTTGCGGTATGCAGGTGCAGGACGTTAACCGCCTTCTGAAGCAGTTCGACGACATGCAGCGCATGATGAAGAAAATGAAGAAGGGCGGAATGGCGAAGATGATGAGAAGCATGAAAGGGATGATGCCACCGGGATTTCCTGGTCGCTAAATGACCTTATGCGACAGAGTTATTAACTGCTGATTGCATTTTCTCCAGAAATCAGTAAAATTTTCGGGCTTTTAATATGACACCGGACTCCGTTCCTCGATGGGGTCCGGTTGTTTTATTCACACAAGAGGATGTTATGGTAACTATTCGTTTAGCACGTCACGGCGCTAAAAAGCGTCCGTTCTACCAGGTTGTTGTCGCTGACAGCCGTAATGCACGCAACGGTCGCTTCATCGAGCGCGTTGGTTTCTTCAACCCAATCGCTAGCGAAAAAGAAGAAGGCACTCGCCTGGATCTGGATCGCATCGCTCACTGGGTTGGCCAGGGCGCAACTATTTCTGATCGCGTTGCTGCGCTGATCAAAGAAGTAAACAAAGCAGCTTAATCTGTCACGGTGGTCATGATGAGCAAACAACTCACCGCGCAAGCACCTGTTGATCCCATCGTTTTGGGAAAAATGGGTTCGTCTTACGGTATTCGTGGGTGGCTCAGAGTGTTTTCTTCCACCGAAGACGCCGAAAGCATTTTTGACTATCAGCCCTGGTTTATCCAGAAGGCGGGTCAGTGGCAGCAAGTCCAGCTGGAAAGCTGGAAGCACCACAATCAGGACATGATCATCAAGCTGAAAGGCGTTGACGATCGTGATGCGGCGAACCTTCTGACGAATTGTGAAATTGTCGTGGATTCATCGCAACTGCCTCAGCTTGAAGAGGGCGACTACTACTGGAAAGACCTGATGGGCTGCCAGGTAGTAACCACTGAAGGCTACGATCTCGGTAAAGTCATTGACATGATGGAAACCGGATCCAATGACGTTCTCGTCATTAAGGCAAACCTGAAAGATGCGTTTGGTATCAAGGAACGTCTCGTACCGTTCCTCGATGGGCAGGTTATCAAGAAAGTCGATCTCACTACTCGTTCAATCGAAGTAGATTGGGATCCTGGTTTTTAAACCACCGGATAAACGGTAAAAGACGGCGCTATGTGGATTGGCATAATTAGCCTGTTTCCTGAAATGTTCCGCGCAATTACCGATTACGGGGTAACTGGCCGGGCAGTTAAAAATGGCCTGCTGAGCATCCAGAGTTGGAGTCCTCGCGACTTCACGCATGACCGGCACCGTACCGTGGACGATCGTCCTTACGGTGGCGGACCGGGGATGTTAATGATGGTGCAACCTTTGCGGGACGCCATTCATGCAGCAAAAGCCGCGGCGGGTGAAGGCGCAAAGGTGATTTATCTGTCACCACAGGGACGCAAGCTTGATCAAGCGGGCGTCAGCGAACTGGCAACGAATCAAAAATTGATTCTGGTGTGCGGTCGCTACGAAGGTATAGATGAGCGCGTGATCCAAACCGAAATTGACGAAGAATGGTCAATCGGCGATTACGTTCTCAGTGGTGGTGAGTTACCAGCAATGACGCTGATTGACTCTGTTTCCCGGTTTATTCCGGGAGTACTGGGACATGAAGCCTCAGCAACGGAAGATTCCTTTGCTGAAGGATTGCTGGATTGCCCGCACTATACGCGGCCTGAGGTGTTAGAAGGGATGGAAGTTCCGTCAGTGTTACTGTCGGGCAACCATGCCGAGATACGTCGCTGGCGTTTGAAACAGTCGCTGGGCCGTACCTGGCTTAGAAGACCTGAACTTCTGGAAAACCTGGCTCTGACTGAAGAGCAAGCAAGGTTGCTGGCGGAGTTCAAAACGGAACACGCACAACAGCAACATAAACATGATGGGATGGCGTAAGCCCCCGAGATATCAGTTTACCCAGGATAAGAGATTAAATTATGAGCAACATTATTAAGCAACTTGAACAAGAGCAGATGAAGCAGGACGTACCTTCCTTCCGTCCGGGTGATACCGTGGAAGTGAAAGTATGGGTTGTTGAAGGTTCCAAAAAACGTCTGCAGGCATTCGAGGGCGTGGTTATCGCTATTCGTAACCGCGGTCTGCACTCTGCATTCACTGTTCGTAAAATTTCCAACGGCGAAGGCGTTGAGCGTGTCTTCCAGACTCACTCTCCGGTAGTTGACAGCATTTCTGTCAAACGTCGTGGTGCTGTTCGTAAAGCTAAACTGTACTACCTGCGTGAGCGTACTGGTAAGGCTGCTCGTATCAAAGAGCGTCTTAACTGATAACGCATTCACGCTACATCCAAAGCGTGTTATGAAACAAGGGGTTAGCAAATTGCTAACCCCTTTTTGATTGGTGGTGGCGGCAAATTGGCGGCAGAGATTGACGGGATGGCTACAGATATAAAAAAACCTGCCGAAGCAGGTTCAAAGCCAAAGTTGTTGTTGCTGGTTTCTGACGGGGTGGGGTGGGGCAGGATCAATAGCACCCGGTTTCACGATAAACCTTGATAGCGTCTCAAAAGTGATAAATGTGCAGCCGCAATTGATGTTCTGGCACTGGTGATAACGTTCTTTCGTTTCGGTGCTAAGGTATCGGCTAGTGCGAGCATGCGCGGCGTTTTGGCATAACGGGCAGTGCATCATAATTTTTCCCCCTGCTGGCGCGTTTGAGGGAATAATAAACTCTAGGGTTGCATTTGCAAGTTATGATTTGCTTTTTCAATCTCTATCTTCCTCTGAACTGTACTCCACTTCCGAAAGCTGAACCTCAAGCTCTAGCCCCGTCGTGAAGCCATTATTATTCAGATTGTGAGTTACCTTACTGATTAACCAAGATTGCTCGTCTATGACGCGCTTAAAGCCTGATACGCGCACTGGCGTCTCGGGAAATAAATCAGCGCGACCGAGCGCCAGCGTAATTGAAAACTCGGCAACACCTCGTTGCAGCTTATCCCACTTAGCCTGAGCGGCGCGCATCGCCTGTGCCTTTGATGCGTAGACCGTCGTAAGCGCCAGCACGTTATCGGCTTCACCGGTCATGTACTCACCCTCGCGTGCTTCCTGCTCTTTTTTGGCCTTTGTCTTTTTGCTGACCGGCTTTGCTTTCGGGTGTTCCAGTGCGCGCAGGTGTTTCTCTTTTGGCTGTCGTTTCAGCGTAACTTTCTGCTTTTGCGGCTTCGGGTCTTTAGTGTGCAACCATTTAGCGGTTACGCCGGTATAAGCCCCACGGTCAGCGATAGCAAACTGATGACGGTCACCGTCGCTACGGGTCAACGTCATTTGCGGAATTGGCTTACCGCTGACCGTCGTCGCGCTCCCCGCTTTCATAAACAGCAGTTTCCCCGCTTTCACTGATACCGCAGCTCCGTTTCGGTCAGCCAGTCGGGTCAGAAATACCGAGTCGGACTCCTGCGACTGGTCGATATGCGATACTGGGATTTTTTTTAGTGCATCCGCTACGCTGGCCGTCAGTTTGTTGCGTTTCGCAATGGTGCTGACCAGTTCGTCGAGGGTGGTGTCATGCCATGATTCTTCACGCCTGGAATTGAGCGAACCGCGAAAGTCTGCACTGCGTGCACGGATGGTCAGGGTATCAGGCGCGCCCCGGTGCTCAATCTCATCGACCGTGAAATCACCCTTATTCAGAAGTGCCGAACCCTGCCAGCCAAGCCACAACGTCAGCACTGCCCCGCGCAGGGGTAATTCGACTTTGCCGTCAGAGTCGTCGAGCTCAATGTCGAGCTGGTCAGCTTCAAAGCCCCGGTTGTCGGTCATGGAAAGAGAAATCAGCCGGTCACTAAAATTGCTGGTAATGTCCTGGCTGTTCAGCGTCAGCATAAATGCCGGTGCAAGGCTGGCACTGGCGTCAATGGTCATGCCCGTAATCATGCTGTAAGTCCTCCGAGCGAACCCTGCAGCTTATCGGCCACATTTCCGGCAGAGCCGAGAAGCTCACTGGCCTGTTTATTCAGGTCGCCAAACATCGCCGTCAGTGATTCGTCGACCCGTTTAAGCGAAAGAGTGAAATCAATCTTTCTGGCTGCACCGTCGCTGAAAAACTCAGTGTGCGTGGTCGATACTCTGTCGACGATATACATCCCGAGAATGTTGCCGGTTCCCTCTATCAGCGGCCATGCTCTGCCCTCGTTAGCCATCACCTCGACAGCCTTGAGGGAGATCCAACCGCCGGTAATTGCAGGGTAAAGCGTACCGGCAAGCTGGCGAGATGTTTCCCCCTCACCAAGAAACTGATACGCAGGCGGCTTACCGACCCGGTCATTAGATACCCAGCGGTAATCTTTCGAGTGTTGCATCGACTGATAAGGTAGGGTGCGAAGTTCAAACACAAACATTCCGAGAGCAAGCATCATCGTTTAATCCCCCTCAATAGTCGTGGGTCATGTTGGCACGCTGGCGGGCGCGTTTATCGCGCTCAATCTGTTCGAGCGTGTCGCGTAGTTGTCTGTCAAGCTGATGCCCCGGCGCAACACCTCCCGGCAGATTGATGTTGTATTCGCTTTTGCTCTGGTCAATGTAAGAGCGCCCCGCCGGTGCGGTAACTGGCTGATAAGCCTGATAGCCGCCATATGTGCTGGTTGCCGGGATATAGGAATTACCCTGTGTGGCGGCATTGGTTTTGGCGGCGGTCTGGTCGAGGCTGTCCGACTCTTTGTTGATGATGCCGAGCTTTTCGAGAAGCCAGTCGACACCGCTGCGCAGCTTGTTAAAAACATTGAGCGGAGCCATCAAGGCAGAGGCCAGTGCCTGACCAAATATGACGCCAACATTTTTGCAGCTATCGAGCGTCTCCTGCGTGGCCTTGACCGGTGCAATCAGGTCTCTAAACCATTGCCAGACGCCGCGCAGCTTCTCACCGAGGCCATCAAAGATGGGTGCCAGCGGGGCGAACATTTCCCCGACTGGGGCAAAGGCACTCATGATGCCCTCAATCACTCCCGAGAAAAATGCGCTGATGGGCTCCCAATATTTACGGATGAGTAGCGCCCCCGCAACAATCGCCGCACCGACGGCCACTATCGGCCAGGTAATCGCACCGAGCGCTGTCGCAATGGCACTACCGACGACAGTAAAGACCGTACCCAGCACGCCAGCAGCGGCGATAATGGCATTAATCCCCATGACAACCGGCCACGCAACGAGACCAATGCCGCCGATGATACCAATCAGCGCCAGCGCACCACCGGCGATGATGCCGATAGTTTCCGCTAACTCCTTGTTGTCTTTGATCCAGTCATCAAGTTTTAGCACATACCGTGTTGCTGTCTGAGTTAGCTGACGCAATGAGCTATCTTGCTGGTCATAGAGGTCGGTACCGACGGCCTCATAGGCAGACTGAAACTCTTTAAAGTCGCCACCGAGGTTATCCTGCATAATTTTAACGAGTTCCGCCGTTTTTCCGTTCGAGGTTTTCAGCGTTGCAGTTAGTTCGTCGAGCTTGCCACTGGCAGCAGCAGCGAGTAACACGTTTGACGATTTCAGCGCTTCCTCTCCGAAAATCGTTTTAAGGTATTCCCCCTGCTGCGCATTACCGAGCTTATGCTTATCAAAACTTGTCTGAATTTCTTTCAGAATAGTAAAGATGGGGCGCATATTTCCTTTACTGTCAGAGGTTTTTACGCCCAGCTCTTTAAGTGCCGTCCATGCCTTTCCGGTTGGAGCCTGAAGTCGACTAACAACAGCGGTACCACCTGTACCGGCCATTGAGCCGGTAATGGTGTTGTCATGCAGCACACCGGTAATTGCTGCTGCCTCTTCAAGGCTCACTCCCGCCGTCTTGGCTACAGGAGCCAGATAAGTCATGGCATCACTTAACCCCTGAAAGTCAGTAGCTGATTTATTTATTGTCGCTGACAATACATCGCCAATATGAGCAACCTTATCATTTGAAAGTTGGAATGCGTTTTTGGTACCGAGAAGCAGCTTCGCGTTCTCTTCCATCGTTTGACGGTTCGCAAGAGCCATGTTCAGCGTGACAGGTGTGGCCGCCTGAATTGCGGCCACATCACCACCTGCTTTTGCGATAATGATCTGAGCACCTGCGGCATCGTCGGCAGAGGCTGCGGAATTATCGCCGAGCTGGCGCGCCTGTTTGCTTAGAGCCTGCATTTCAGGCGACTGTTTATCGACTCCGAGCACAGCCTGTAGTTCGGAATTTTTCTGCGCAAAGTCATAACCGGGCATCAGTAATTTAACCCCGGCCATCGTTCCCGCTGTCGCGATACCGACCCCGGCGGCACCTGCAGCGGCCATGTTACCGGCAAGCTCCTTGCCTGATTTATATCGCTCTTTCACCCGGACTAATTTCGTCTGCTGTGCACTGACGCGCGCCAGTGCCTCGCGCTGGCGGTTAAGCTGCGCCGTCGTTTCACTTATGCGACTTTTTAATCCTCGCTCGTCATTGGCAAGGTTGCGGGTATTAATTCCCGCCGCACCCAGCTCGCGTTGCTGACGTTTTATCGACTCGGTAAGGCTGTTGTATTTAACCTGCAGACCATCAGCCGCACGCTTTGCCGATTCAAGCACCTGCGCCTGCGCACGAGTTGGTCGCTCGGTGTTTTTAAATTGGGTAGCAAGCTCCTCGGCTTCACGCTTCGCTTTTTCAAGCGACTGTCCCGTTACGGCCAGTTGTGCACTGGCCTTACGAAAGCCGTCAATTTTTGCTGCCTGCCCGTTAAGGTCACGCAGCCCTTTTTGTGTGTCGCGAATATCCGCCGTCAGGGCTTTACTCTCAGCCTGAATGGATTTAAGCGGTCGGGTCGCCTGGTCGACCGCTTTCAGCAAAACCTCAAGCCTCAGGTTATTACTCATTGTGGTTTCCGCTACGCTGCAGCGCCTTTTCGCGCCATGTGATGAGCTCGGTCAGGCTCAGGGAATAGAGCTCTGATGGCGACCAGTGGAATATCACCGCTATATCCGCCATCAGGTCATCGGTCGACAGGTCGGGCGGGAAATCTATTCCGCCGAAGCCGGTGACAAAAAACCAATCACCTTAGCGGCCAGCGACAGCATATCGGGCAGGTTCATCGCGGTAAGCTCCTGCGCCGTGAGGGCGGGATAGGTCATGCGGGGCAGCACTTTAATCAGCGCATCGACTTCGGACTGCGCCACCGCTGCCAGACTGACACCGCGCAGGGTACCTGCGTTCGGCTCAATCAGTGTGACTTTATCAATCGTCTGACCGGCACGCTTAATCGGCTTGTCGAGAGTCACGACGTACGGGTTTACGGTGTCAATTTCATTGCCAGCCGTATCAACAAATTCAGCGGTTTTACGTGGTGCTTTTGCCATGATGTTTTTCTCTGCTCTGAAAGGGAATTAATAACCGGCCAGTAGCACTGACCGGTCAGGGATTTACAGCCCGATTGCGCGGCGGTGCTGTTCCAGACGGTCGACGCCGTTCACCTTCTCGACCATGTTGACGGTGTCGATTTCGATGACGTCGCTACCATCAATCGTGAGGCGGTAGTAGGTGCAAACGGTCGACAGTTTGGTCGAGGTGTTTTCACCCTGCTTATTCTCGCCGCCGTCGATTTCTTTATGACGGCCACGCATGGCCACCTCGACCGCGATGATTTCGCCAGTGTCGTCGCGCTGGTAAGAGCCAGCAAAACGCAGCGGCACGGCGTCAGCACCCGGCGCGGCGTATTGCGCCCACAGCGCCACATCGGGCAGGCCACCGACAGACCATTCGACGGTTAACGCATCATCGTCGAGACCGAGGTCAATCGCCGCCGCGCCATTCATACCGCCGCCGCGATAGTTTTCGAGCTTGCGGGTCAGCTTCGGCAGCGTCACGGATTCAACAACGCCCATGTAGCTGAGGCCATCGTTGAACATGTTCAGATATTTGAGTTTGCGGGGTAGTGCCATGTAGTTTCAGGCTCCTTAGCTGTTGACCGATTCGGCCAGATTCACCAGATATTTATCGGTGATACGCTGTCGCAGGGTCAGGCTTTCCAGTGGTGGAACCGGCGTATAGTCGTAGTCGATATACAATTTCCCGGCCTTGAGGATTTCCTTGTCGTTCGATTCCTCGTCGAACCAGCATTCGCCGTCCACGATGTAGCCGTTAGATTTCAGTTCGCGGAATTTGGCGTTAATGCCGTCGACAATGTCACGAATGAGTGTCGGTGTAATGGGTTTGTCGACCGCCCACATGTGTGCCTCAGCCATCGTGTCAGCCAGCACCTGTGCGGTGCGGGTGTAGTTCTCAAACAGGAATAGCGGGTCATCAGAGCAGGTGCGGTTACCCCAGAAGCGGAAGCCATCCTTACGCACCAGTGTCGTGACCCCTGCCTCGTTGAGCAGATCAGCATCGGTGCCGGATGCCTGCAAATCCCAAAAAACTGATGCGCTGATGCCGGTAACACCCTGCACGCCGACGTTAGACAAAGTTTTGTGCCAGCCAACAGTCTTGTCGATGTAAGCACGCAGGCCGAGTGCGCGCGCAGTAGCGTAGGCCGTTGCGGTGGCGTTCGTGGTGGTGTCCCATGCAAGGAAATCAGGCCAGATGACCATCAGCTCACGCTGACTGAAATTCTCGCGATAGGCCATCGCTTCGGAAATGGTCTTACAGCCCCATGCGCTGACATAGCCAAACGCGCGCAGGTTGATACAGACCGAAGCAAGTGCGACTGCAACCTCTTTGGTATCGAGACCCGGCACGCCTAGAATGCGCGGCTTAACGCCGGTTACCGCTTCGGCAGTTAACAGCGCTTTTATACCGGTGTATTTACCGTTTTCATCCGTGCCGCCGATAATGTTAGAAATAGTCTGTGCTTCGGCGTCATCGCCAGAGCCTTCGGCAACGCGCACGACAACGGTGACAGGTTTTGACTGGTCGGCGATGGCCTGCAGGGACGCGGCCAGCGTGCCTTTTTTTCCGGCTTTCGCAATGGCGCTCTGCACATTGGTAATCAGTACCGGCTCGTTGAGGGGAAAGGTTGCCGCATCCGCATCGCTGGCCGTGCAGACCATGCCGATGATTGCGGTTGCAACAGTGGATATGACGCGGGTGCCGTCGTTAATCTCAAGCACCTGCACGCCGTGGTGAAAATCACTCATCCGGTTAACTCCGTGGTTAGTGGGCGAGTGTTATTGTCCTGGCTGGTCTAGTGAGGGGCTATTTGTCGGCGATGGCTAGGCGATGGCACATAAACAAATCATAAAAAAGACGGGCATCAGCCCGCCTGCATTACTCCGGTTTAACCGGCCACTCGATATCCGGTGCCGTGGAAGTGTCGACTGCGTTCAGCGCCTGAATGTATTTCATCCACGCAATGAGGCTTGCTTTGTCAGCATCCCCGATAATTCCAAGCTGCAGCTCCGTCTGCCAGAGACTAATAGTGTTTTTCGCCTTGGCCAGAAATTCGATTCTCTTCTTTTCTGCATCAGCAATCTGATCATCTTTTTGAGCGTCCTTATCGGTAATCCATGCGTTACCATTCCAGCGGTCATAAGGTGTTAATGGTTCGATTGTGGTCATACCCGGAGGATAATCACCTAGCTCGGTAATCTTAACAGGCTGGCCAGTTTCCATGTCATATGCTGTTTCGCCTCGGTGGTCTCTCACATACTCCCATTCGCCAAGACTGACCGTACGACACACAACAAAACCGTCTTTTTCTTCGACCGGCGCATCTATGCATGAGTTAGCCGGAATTCCGACACCCGCAGCCAGAAACTCTACTGAGGAAGCCAGATATTCACGGGTGTCACCGTGGTAGTTATAAACTGTCATGTCTCCGGCTTTTGTGGCAATGCCGTTCTTATTCAGTGTCGCTTTAGCCATCATGCAGCCCTCACAATATAATTAAACGCAATATTTCGTGGGCGGTTTTCTGCTGCCACGGGTACGCCCGCATTTGCAGCGTTAAAAAAAGCGAATTGGGCTAATGTCGTCGGATTTCCATCAATGCCTAAATTTACTATGTTCTGCGCCCCACCGATGGTGAATACCCCGTCAGCAACGCTATTCCCTACCATCGTAATAAATCCCAAACTACCCGTGATATTGCGGATTGCATCCCCTTGAGAACTGAGTAATGAACGTCCGCCATCAACGCCGCGCCCGTCATCCCAGCCGCGGAGAAATTCAGCACGCAAATCAGGCAATACTCCTGTCGGATAGACAACTGCCAGCTTTGGATATTTCACCTTATCAAAAGCTGCTCCATTGCATTTCAGCCAGCCGACCGGCAGCGTTGCCTGTGGCCACGGTAGCGGAAAGCCAACCGGAATATATTTATCAATATCCGCCGCTTTTAGGTACTGCGAATGTGGGTCGGCAGTAGCGAGATGTGTTGCCATCAGGTCATCAGCATAGGCTTTCACCTCGATAATCTTGTCGTCAACATACTGACGCGTTGCCAGCACGACCGATGGGTCGATTTTAAGGGTAATTGCCGATGTGTTCGACACAATCAGAATCATGCGAATGGTCTGCGTGCGGCCGCTTCCCTCCTGCAGTTGCGGCTTGTAGGTCTCCGGGCAGTTCGCTACGGCAATTAGAATACCGTCGTCATCGTAGAGACCAATCTCTCGGATCCAGAAACCGCCCTCATTCTCGGGAATAATCTGCTCCGCGATAATCTGGCTGGTATTGGCCGGGTCAACAGTCAGAAGGTTCAGCGGCGCAATGCGCTTCTGGTTAATGAGCTTTGTCTGCGCCGGGTCAGGGGTCGGCAGCGTACCATTCGCATCACCGACGGCCATTTGCGTCAGGTTGAGTCTGGTACCAAGTGCCGCCGCGTTCGCCAGCCGCGCCGCGCCCTGATTGGTCAGAATGGCAAAATATTTTGCGGTCATGCGTTCACTCTCAGGTTATCAATCAAATGGATGGCCGAGGCCGGGTAATATTCACCGCCGACGACAATCTCCTCGGGGGTGTAGGGGTAAACAGTCAGCGCTTCGCCGTGATAGCATCCCGCGCCGACATACAGTTCGCCGGTCGAGCTCAGACTGATAGCCAGCCCGGTCAGGTGGCGACTTGCCGGTTTGGCGTCTTCAATCAGGCGCTCAAGCTCCTGATACATTTCGTCAGTGATGCCGCTGTCGAGTACGCCAACAACGAGGCGGAATGTGCCTGGCTCCTCGTCGAGTTGCCACCACTCGCGCACTTCAATCAGAAAGCCGAGCGGCTCGACGACCCGACGCAATGCGCTGATGGTGCCTTTGTGCTGATGGACGAAAAACGAGGACGCGCAGACGCTGCGCTTTGTCGCCTCCGGCCACTTCTCATCCCACCTGTCGACCGATAGCGCCCACGCCAGATACGGCAGCAGGTTTACCGGGCAAGTACGCCAGTTCCACAGGGTGCGCAACGGTACCGGCACGCGCTGAATCTCAGAGAGTGCAGCAGCGGCGGCAACTTCCAGCGGCGACGAGCCAACGGGTAACAGCCGATCACTCATCCGAGCCCCCGGTAGTTATCTGGTACTCGGTGCAGTTCGACGCCTGCGACTTACTCAGCACAATGTCGGCCTGTGGTGATGCCAGTTCGACACGCTGCACTCCCTCAACATGCAGCGCTGCATAAATGGCTGACAGGCGAATATCTCGCCCGAGGCGGTGCTGCGCGCTGATGTAGCTCTGCAGCTTCTGCTCTGACGCCTGCCTGATGGGTTCAGATTCGGGGCCGGGGTAAACGTAGATCGTCGCGTCAATCTGGTACGGCACAATCTCGGCTGACTGGACGGTCACCCGGTCAGCCACCGGGCGCACATCTTCGGCGTTCAGAGCTTTATCAACAATCGCCAGTAGCTCAGGGCTGGCAGTGCCGTCACCCTCACGCGATAGCACGGTAATCGTCACGCAGGCTGGCGACGGGCTGGCGACCGAAACGTCAGCGACCCGCCCGTCGGCGCTGCGACCGTGATACTCATATGCACCGACCGGACCCGCCACGCTCAATCCCTCAAATGCCTGTTGCGTGCGCAGTCGCAGGTCGGTATCAGACTCCATAACGGCAGGTGTCGGCGGGATGGTGGTGTCATCCACCGGGGTGATGGTCAGGCGTTCGGTATTATTGTTTCCGGCTACGACGTCGAGGTCGTTACCGGCGGAGTAGGCCAGCGTCACCGCCTGCGCGGCTTCGTTCACCCGCTGACGCCAGATAACTTCACGGTAGGCGTTTTCCTGCAACAGCTTAACAATCGGCTCTGACTCAAGAGCGAGCGTCCGGGCAATGGCCTCCTGCTGGTCTTCGGGATAAAGCGAAATCAGCGTCGCGATGCGTTCCGCAAGGATGGTTTCATAGTCCAGTTCCTCAACCACGTCGGGAACGGGTAACTGACTCAGGTCAACGGTTGCCATAGTGATTTAACTCAGTGAAACAGTGGTTGAAACTGACGCACCTGTATCAGTGCGTATCCCGGTAATATCGACATACATCTCGCCAGCGTCGCCGGTCTCAAAGCTGATGGCGGTAAGCCTGATGCGCGGCTCCCACTTCTGGATAGCCGAATAGCACGCCACCATAATTTGCAGCCTGAGCGCCGGGTTTTGCGGCATATCAATCAGCGCCGACAGAAGCGAGCCATATTCACGACGCATCACCCGCGAGCCGACCGGCGTCAGCAGAATGTCGCGCATGCTCTGGCTGATATGCTCGGTATCGCTGATGCCGAGGCCGGTATTTCGGTTCATACCCTGATAACGCGCTGTCATATCGGCGCACCCGTTGTCCCGCCGCTGTCGCCGGGGTGTTTATGGAGGTGGAGTACCTTGCCATTAGACGACAGTGACCCGCCGGAATGTTCGACATTGCCTTTCATCGTGCCGCCCTTTTGCACCTCAAGCGTCGCCGTCGTCAGCTTATTGGTGCAAATCACCTCAGGGGTGTCGAGGGTGATACTGGTCGAGGCTTTCACCAGTACCAGCGGCACGGTTGCGGTGATGGACTTCGATGCCGTCACGTCGGCAGTTTTGATGCCGCTGACCGTCAGCGCGCCGGTCTCGGGTTCGTACTCAATGACCGCACCATCAGGGAAAACCACATGCCACGCATCCGCCGAGGCAGACGGGGCGGGGTTATCGTCGGAGAAAATACCCGGCAGCACGAAAGCAGTATCGAGCTCGCCACCGATTGCCAGCAGCAGAACCTGCTCACCGACCGAGGGAGCCCACCAAGTCCGCGAACGACCGGCGCGGGTGGTCAGCCAGTTCAGCCATGTAGTCTGGATCCCGCCGCTTTGTACGCGGCACAGCCCCTGCACGGTATCAACCTCAGTCACCACACCTGAGCGGATGAGGTTGCGAATCGCGCGCGCGAGCTCCTGTATCGTGGATAACGTATTCATAGTGCAAGGATGCCTCTGGTCTGGAGTCGCGCCAATTCGCGCGGCTCCGGTGGTGGTTCACACAATATTTATTTGCCGAGGTGCCTGATAATGACGTCTTCAATCATCTGCTCATCGTCGCGGGTGAAACCGAGTAACGGGCGCGCCTCGTACTGCACATCCCGGCTGTTGCGGTTTGGTCTGTCTTTGAGCCCGTACTGATGCACCCGCGCCATGCGCTGCACCTTGCCGGTAAACTCCACCACCGCCGCACTGTCGCTGCCTTTGGCTTTCATAAAGCGACTGGTGCGCAGTTTGGCGAACATTTCACGTTTAATCCGACCTTTCTTGCTCCGCACCGGCTGGCGCTTTCGTGCCGCATACGGGGTGCCGTCGGGTGCCTGCTGGCGCTTGATGCGCTGTTGCTGACTGGTACGCAACTTTTTCGCAATCTCAGCCGCCATTTGCCGACGCGCCGCCGGTGACAGGCTGGCAATCAGACCGGCAAGACGTTCCTGCAGTGCGGTTAACTCACTCATCCCACTTACTCACCAGTTCGCCGTTAACGTACAGCCCGACCGGGCGCGCCACCGGCTCTGGCAGCGGCGGTTCAGGGGCATAGCTGACATGCAGCGCACCGTCGACCTCTTTGACGAGCGTGCGCTCGGTGAGTCTCAGGCTGATACTGATATCGAGCGAATCGTCGTTATTGATATCAATCATCCAGGTGAATCCTTTCTCACGCCCGTCGTTGGTGGTCATAATGTCCGGCTGATGTTCACGCAGCCACGCCTGCACTGGCACGAATATCAAATCGAGGTCGCCGGTGAAGTCGGTCACCACCACGTTAAGCACATACACCTTTTCGAACGACAGCGAGCTCGCCAGCCGGGAATCGGTATGGCCGTTGTCAGCAAACAGGCGCAGCATATCGGGGTTATTCCTGAGCTGCGGCACGGCGTTAATCAGCGCTTTGCGCAGGCTTTTGTGCTTCTGCATCGAGTTCATCCTGACAGTGTTTGACGGTTTTGACCTGCAGCGCGCAGGCGGTCAGCGCGCCCTCAAGACGGCGGATATCCGCGCTCAGGTCGCCATTGGTTTTCGGGTCACTTCCCGGCATCGGGCAAAGGCTCACCCTCGGGCATCCGTTGACCACAATCACCGGCACTGGCGCAGGCGGTGCGGGTGTGCAGCCGACGCACAACGTCAGGCAGAGCAGCGTTATACCAGCGGCGAAAGGCTTCATTTTCATTAAGTAACCTCGTTATTGTCTGCTCACGGCGGCTGGCTTCCTCGCTGGCCTTTGCGAGCTGTTCACGCAGTGCCACCTGCGCAGATTCATTACGTCTGGCAAGCTGTCCGGCAACACTGAGCTGATTTTTCAGCATGCCAATCGTCGTCTTTTGTTCGCTCGCGACGCGGTTTGCTGTCTCAAAGGAGCGGGATAAATTGCCGTTCTCATGGCGCAACCACAACATCCCGAGCACAGCCAGCACCAGAAGTGTAATCAGGATTTTCATGCCATTACCCCGCCAGCGGTGCGCCATACGGTGACCAGTTTGTCGAGGCTGTGCTCACGTTGGCCGTAACCGGCACCCGGTAACGACGCCCAGATATTGCGGCACCGTGAAATTGCCCGCTCAATACGCCCCGCCTTAATATCCTCAATGGCACCGCGCTCGCGGATTAACTGAATCGCAAGTTTGTCCTGCGACAACGGGCTGAAATCAGGCAATGCGAGTTGTTTCTGATAGTGCGGCCAGTAGAGATAAAGCTGCTGGTAACGCCCTGATGCCGTGGATTTTTCGCCGCGTCGATTAAACACTTTCGCTGGTCTGCCATGTGCGAAAGGGTGGTCGGTGTAGTCGGTGAAAATTTCCGGCTTGCCATCAAGGCCAGTGACAATGACGTCGTAACCACGATTTTTCGTCAGCGGATGCGTCGCCGTCCCTTCGGAATAGGCCAGCATGTCCAGAAACGCGGCGATATTCTGGTGAGTATTAATGACCGGCATCGCTATCCCCCTGTTGTGACTTAAAGCGGCGCTGAATGGCGATTTCCACCACCTGATAACCTGCAATGCCGAGCATGGATCCAATCCCACAAACGGCAGGCAGTGACATATCTGGAAACTGCACCAGAACAACACCGGCGACCATTGAAACAAAACCGCCGAGCAGCATGCGGCCGATAAACAGGCGCGGGGTAATGGGCTCACCACCCGCCAGCACTTTTCCGACAACAATCATCACGCCAATCACAAACAGTGACAGGACGCCTTTTTCCCCTTCTGTCATGGTTTACTCCCAAAGGTTGATAGTTTCTGTTACGGGTGACGATGCCACGTCGGGCAGGTCAATCGCCGTGCCATGCGGCAGAATGACGCCCAGCTCAGACACACCGGGATTAGCCTGCAGCACCGTCTCGACCACGCCCTCAGTGCGCCCGTAATACCGGGCGCAAAGCGCGTCGAGGGTGTCGCCCTGCATCGCGTAGACTTTCATCAGAGCTGACCCACGATGCAGCGCGGCTTGTCCTGCAGACGCGAGACCGACCAGCGCATATCCCGCCACAGGTCATCAATGGTGGTTTCGACGCTGTCGGCTTTTTTGTCACCCTTGCCCGTGGCCTCAACCCCGCGATAACGCTCATACAGGGTGGCTGTCGCCATCGCCGTCACGGCGCTGAGGTAGTGGAAAACTCGCACATTCTCGCCGTCGATTTCCTCGGCGTCAGGCACGTCGGCCAGTGTCTTAAACCCTGCGGCAATCTGGCGCAGCCGGTAGTCGTAAAGCTCCGCATTGGTTTCTGCCATGCCGGTCTTGATGGCGTTGCGCAGGCGCGCATCGGAAACCGTCTGCTCAAGGCGCATCAGTTCGCGCACCCGCTTCGGATCCACATCAGGGAAAAAGAACGTGTTTTTAATCACTGCGTCGCCCGTTTCCGGTGCGGGAATCACCACGCCCGGTATGTCCTGCGGTTCGTCGGGCTGATTCAGTATTACTGTTGTCATGACAACCTCATTAGGTTGGGCGGTGGACGCCGGTCGCCGTCAGGGGCAAAACCCGCTTTGACCGGCGTGCCGCCCGGCTCGGGGAGCGTTCAGTTAACCGGCGGTTTTTACCGCCTTTGGTGGACGCCCGCGCTTTGCCGCCGGTTTGTTGGCAGGTTTGCGCGTGCGCGGTTTAGTCGTTTTACGGGGTGCTGCCTCTGGCTTTGGCTTCAATGCGCGCTCCAGTCGCTCAATCTCTTTGCGCACACCGGCATTGCGGTCGAGCTGCATCGCGCGCTGAAACTGTGTCAGCGCTTCGGCGCTCTGACCGGCATCGCGCAGGGTCAGGCCGGTCACCTTATGCAGTCGAGCGCGCACCATATCGGGAACGTCAGCGCCGTCGGTCAGGCTGAGGGTGGTCAACAGTAATACGAGGTCGACAGGCTCACCGGCATCGCGCAGGCGCAGTGCCGCAAGCGCCACCTCCTCAACCAGCATGTAAGGCGTGGTGCGACGATGGTCTGAGGTGAGGCCGTATTTCAGCGCGTAGGGGGCAATTTCCAGCGCGCCAGCGATATCACCGGCATCGAGACGCCACAGCATGACGCTCATAACAATGTCATCCTGCGCACCACGACCATCAGCCAGCACACCGGCGACCCACGGCGCATAGAACGGCAGCAGCTCGCGCTTTTTCTCGGCTTTACGTTCGTTTGAACGGATGTTTTTTAACGTGCGGCGGTCATCGGCCAGCTTAACCAGCATCTGCTCATAGGCGGTTGCGTGGCGCAGCGGGGCTTTTTCCCGCTGCGCGGCTTGAGAGGCCGAGACCCGCATCATGTGACGCTGTGCGGGGCTCGTCATGGTTTAGGCTCCGCTTTCCGTTGCTGCAGGTGCGGTGAAATCGCCCAGGGTGATATTTTCCAGCAGGCACCCGGCGGCATACGCCTCGACCACATAGTCGATGTTCATCGACTCGTAGTTTTCCACACGGTCTTTTTTCGGGTTCTCATCAATGCTGCGGCGATGGCTCTCATCCATGAAGTAGACAGAGAGGTTTTCCAGCGTGGTCACGAATACCGCATTCGCCGGGAAATACGGCACACGCACGGCAGGCAGGTTGCCGATGCGCTTCTGGCTGATGATGATATCCGCCGCGAGCGACTCGGTGTTTTCCTGCTGCTTGTTCACCAGCGGGAAATATTTGTCGGCCAGCAGCTTACGGCCAACGATAGCAACGAGTTTCGGGTCATCCTGATAAATCTCGTCAATCAGGGTGTTGGTACCGTCCATCACCAGTGCGTCGAGGTTCTCATAGTCGCCATTCTTACCGACGCGAATCACGTCAGAAATAACGCTACCGCCCTCAGCGGTGATTTTGCTCATCACGCGCGCCGGGGCTTCGTTGCGGTACTTCTGCAGCCAGCCGACGGCCACATCCTGCAGCATCGGGTTTTTGCTGCGGTCTGAGGTGTCAGCACGGGTGGTACCGTTGAACCCGGCCATGATGAAATCGAGCGCCTGGCGCTGGACAATGGCGTCGCGAATACGGCGCTGGAAGTCCTGGAAACGCGCCCACAGGTCGAGGCGTTTATAGGTCAGGTGGAAGTCAAAGTTAATCTGGTTGCACTCGTACTTGTTGGACTCAAGCGCGGTGAAATCTGCGGTCTGGCGCTCCTTGTCACCTGATGTGTCGGTCGTGCTGGCGATGGTGCCGGTCACACCGACGCCGATTTTCTCGCCCTTCATTTCTGCGACCGGCAGAATGTTAATCATCTGCAGAAATGCGGATGACGCCTGCACGGTGTTCATCAGCGTTTGCGTGACGGACGGCTCAACGGTGAATTTCTTGCTGACATCATCAACGCTGATGCCGTTCAGTTTGGCGAGCTGGGTCAGATAGGCATTGAACTTAAAACGGGTTTCCTGACGCATAGTATTTCCTGTTTGAATTAATCGGTTAGTCACAGCATTGGGCGGGGTTACCGCCCGGTTTCGGTCTGCGGTTTATCAGCAGTCAGTCAGCAGCTCATCGCCACCACCGCCGCTGGCTTTCGTGCGTCGCGGCTGGCTGAAACTTTCTGTTTTGTCGAGGGTGGCTTTCAGGGCGGAAAATGCCTGGCTGGTTTCGTCAACCTTGCCGGTCAGCTCCTGTTTGAAGGAGGCAAACGCGGTTTCCATAGCGGAAAGGCGCTCGTCCTGTTTTGTCAGGTTGGTCTGCACATGTTCGCTGACGGTGGTCACCGCTTCATGCACATCATTCAGGCGCGCATCGTCGCTGACCTGCTTACGGCTGAAAATGGCTTTCACCTTATCGGCCAGGCTGTTGAGCACCGTGTCGGGAACGTCTTCAAATTCCAGCTCGGCCAGCGTGGCGGCGGAAAAGACGTTTTCAGGGTTGGCCTTAAAGCGCTGCAGCGGGTTGTGCTTCGCGTTGCGGCAGAATTCGAGGTATTCAGTGCCGAGGCTCGCCGGGTCATCGGTGACCGCAAGGCCGACGAGGTAGCATTTGCCGGTATTGGCAAAATTCGGCTGAATTTCCATTGAGGTGTAGACCTTCTGCAATTTTTTATTCATCGCAATCAGGTCATCGGTCGGGGTGATTCTGGCGAACAACGCCCATTTGCCGTTAAGCGCAGAATCGTCGTCAATTTTCTCGGCTTTCAGCTCAACCACATCGCCTAAACGTTTGAAGTCACCATCGGGGAAGAGACCGCGAATATGTTCAAGGTTAATGCGGCAACCGTAGACACGAGGGTCAAACGATTCGGCCATTTCCTGAATATCGTTACCGCTGATAATGCGGCCGTCGCAGGTGTCACCCTCGACGCCGATGCGAAAGAATTTTGAGACTTTTTTTGCCATTGTCAGGAGTCCTGAGGTTGGGGTTACTGGTCACCGCCAGTTTCCAGACTCAGGACACGCCAGACCACCAATGACGACTGGACAACCGCCCACACAACAGCACCTTAGCGAATCACTGACGGCCATTAAGTAGCCTTGCCCTGAATCCACTACGGCGAGGCATCAATGACCATTTCCACCGATACAACCTTGTTGCATGACCCGCGACGGCAGGCATCGCTGCTTTACTGGCAGGGCTTTTCCGTGCCACAGATTGCCGAAATGCTGCAGGTCAAGCGCCCGACCGTGCAGAGCTGGAAGCAGCGCGACGGCTGGGACGGTATCGCACCGATTTCCCGCGTCGAAAGCAGCCTTGAGGCGCGCCTGATTCATCTCATCGCCAAGCCGCAAAAGTCAGGCGGCGATTTCAAAGAAATTGACCTGCTCGGGCGGCAGATTGAGCGACTGGCGCGCGTTAACCGCTACAGCCAGACCGGCAACGAGGTCGACCTAAACCCCAATGTCGCCAACCGCAACAAAGGCGAGCGTAAAAAGCCGAAAAAGAACTTTTTCAGCGACGAGGCTATCGAGAAACTGGAGGAACTATTTTTCGACCAGTCTTTCGAGTACCAGTTGCAGTGGTACCGCGCAGGGCTGGCGCACCGTATTCGCGATATTCTCAAATCCCGCCAGATTGGCGCGACGTTCTATTTCTCCCGCGAGGCGCTGCTGCGCGCGCTCAAGACCGGCCACAACCAGATATTTTTGTCGGCCAGTAAAACGCAGGCTTACGTGTTCCGCGAGTACATCATCCAGTTTGCGCGGCTGGTCGACGTCGACCTGACCGGCGACCCGATTGTCATCGGCAACAACGGCGCAAAGCTGATTTTTCTCGGTACCAATTCCAACACCGCGCAGAGCCATAACGGCGACCTGTATGTCGATGAAATATTCTGGATCCCGAATTTTCAGAAGCTGCGCAAAGTCGCGTCGGGCATGGCCTCGCAGAAGCACCTGCGCTCAACCTACTTTTCGACACCGTCCACGCTGGCGCACGGCGCTTACCCCTTCTGGTCTGGTGAGCTGTTCAACAAGGGGCGCAGCCGTATTGCAGACCGCATCGAAATCGACATCAGTCACAACGCGCTCGCCGGTGGTCAGCTCTGCGACGATGGACAGTGGCGGCAGATTGTCACCATTGAGGACGCCCTTGCCGGTGGCTGTACCCTGTTCGACCTCGACCAGCTCAAACGCGAAAACAGTGATGAGGACTTTAAAAACCTGTTTATGTGCGAGTTTGTCGACGATAAAGCGTCGGTATTCCCGTTCGAGGAACTACAGCGCTGCATGGTCGACGTGATGGAAGAATGGGAGGACTTTGCCCCGTTCGCCGACCATCCTTTCGGCTCACGCCCGGTCTGGATTGGCTACGACCCGTCACATACTGGCGACTGTGCCGGGTGCGTCGTGCTCGCGCCGCCGGTGGTCTCGGGTGGCAAGTTCCGCATGCTGGAGCGTCATCAGTGGAAAGGCATGGACTTTGCCGCGCAGGCTGAGGGCATCCGCAAGCTGACCGAGAAATACAACGTCGAATACATCGGCATTGACGCAACCGGCCTCGGCCTCGGCGTTTTCCAGTTGGTGCGCTCATTCTACCCGGCGGCACGCGGCATCCGTTACACGCCTGAAATGAAAACCGCGATGGTGCTCAAGGCAAAAGACACTATTCGCCGTGGCTGTCTGGAGTATGACGCCGGGGCGACCGACGTCACGCAGTCGTTTATGTCCATCCGCAAAACCATGACCAGCAGCGGGCGCAGCGCCACCTATGAGGCCAGTCGCACCGAGGAAGCCAGTCACGCCGATATCGCATGGGCGACCATGCACGCCCTGTTAAACGAACCACTTTCCGCCGGTAGCGGCATGCAGCCTAAATCTATTCTGGAGTTCAACTAAAATGGGTAAACAAAAATCCCGTAAAGCCGCTGCGCAGAAGGCCAGCAAGCCACAACAACTAACCGCCAGCGCACCACCAAAAACGACAGCGTTCACCTTCGGTGAGCCTGTGCCGGTACTCGATAAGCGCGATATTTTGGATTACGTTGAGTGCATCAGTAACGGCAAATGGTACGAGCCGCCGGTCAGCTTTTCCGGACTGGCAAAGAGCCTTCGCTCTGCCGTACATCACAGCTCGCCGATTTACGTTAAACGCAACGTGCTCGCGAGCACCTACATTCCACACCCGCTTCTGTCACGTCAGGATTTCAGCCGCTTTGCGCTCGACTATCTGGTATTCGGCAACGCCTTTCTTGAGCAGCGCCACAGCGTCACCGGCCGGTTAATCAAGCTACTGGCTTCACCGGCCAAATACACCCGCCGCGGGGTCGACGATTCGATTTTCTGGTTTGTGGAAAACTTCACTCAGCCTCACGAGTTCGCCCCTAATACCGTGTTTCACCTGCTGGAGCCCGATATTAATCAGGAGATTTACGGTCTGCCCGAATATCTCAGCGCGCTTAATTCCGCCTGGCTGAATGAATCCGCGACACTGTTCCGCCGCAAGTATTACCAGAACGGCGCGCATGCAGGTTACATCATGTATGTGACCGACCCGGCACAGAGCGCGACCGACGTCGAATCGCTGCGCGAGGCGATGCGCAACTCAAAAGGGCTCGGCAACTTTAAGAACCTGTTTTTCTACGCTCCTGGTGGAAAACCGGACGGCATCAAAATCGTGCCACTAAGCGAGGTAGCCACAAAGGATGACTTTTTCAACATCAAGAAAGCCAGTGCCGCCGACCTGATGGACGCGCACCGCGTACCGTTCCAGCTCATGGGCGGCAAGCCCGAGAATATCGGTTCACTCGGTGACGTTGAGAAGGTAGCAAAGGTATTCGTTCGTAATGAGCTGTCACCCCTGCAGGACAGGTTCAGGGAGGTAAACGACTGGCTCGGCATGGAGGTCATCAGATTCAAAGAGTACACCCTAGACAACCCGGAATAATCCCCCTCAAGCCGCCAGCATGGCGGCTTTTTCATACCCCGCTATCATCACTCCTCAGACGCACCACACGCGCACGGCCACACCAGACCACCAACGAGCCGACAGCATCCACTACAGCGCCATCACGACGCGCTCAGAGGATAATTTTTATTATTACGCACCACCGCTGGCGCGCAATGCTTTCCCCGCCACGCCTGCCCGCTTTATGGGTCGGTTTTAATGCAGTTGCATGACCACTCTGAATCCGCGCCAGCACTGGCGGCGCACGACCAGAACGGGCAACCCCGACGCATGCAAAACCATGCACCTGTTGCATGCACGGCTAAAAAACGGGGAAATCGCGGGAAAATGGCATAAAAAAACCGGCATTCAGGGTGCCGGTTTGGGTCTGGTTTTGTCGCGATTACTGGCCGCGCAATGCGCCAATAACACTATTGAGGCACATACTGGCAACAATCAGCAGAAAAATCGTCGTCCACGGATTTTCATAAACGAGAGATAACATATTGATATAGATCCTTTTATTTGTGCATTCTGATGTGGTTTAACAGGTGTTTTATAACGACCGTAAGCTCATCTTTACTGGCTTGGTCGACCATTTTTGCGGTGTAGCTTTCCACCTCGCGAGAACTCAGGTCGTTATTCGATGCCATTACAGTCAGCTTTTTTGCCCAATCGGCAAACGGGTCTATCGATGAAAGGGAATTATGCATGTCCAAAAACCTCGAATTATTTAACCAGCAGACGGCGGAAGTTTTTGCGGTGTTATGGGATAACTTCCCGGTGCCACAGGTCATTACTTACGAAAAATTTAACGCCGCGCTACCTGATGACTACTTTGAACAACTTAACTCACCAGAAATGAACGCACTGAATCAGTTGCGTAGTGTGGTTGAGGGTACATTCACTTTTCTCAGTGAAAACGGCTACATCCAGTACGGAACAGACCACCAGACCTATTTTTATGATGTGCGCCTGACCGAGAAAGCACTCGCCGTGCTTAACAAAAAGCCCGAGGCGCTCGGCGGTAATGAAACAATGGGCGATAAGATTATCAGTGCAGTGAAAGACGGGACGCCGGGAGTGATTGCCGGTGCGGTGACAAACCTGCTTACCCTCGGTGTCAATCTGGTAACCAGCTAACGCCTCGCGGGGCTCGTTGTTCAACCCCGTCAGCACTGAAAGCGAGTTTCAGCGCTGACGACGTTTGCTATCGTCGACGTGGTGGAGGTGCGTATTTTGTCGGTCTGCTGATGCTATCCAGCTTGCCGCAATTATCCCTGACTATTTCGGCGCACCCGACCAGCTCGGCGGGTGTCAAATTCTCATTGACCATTATCTGCTGCAGGCGATGAACGATAGCCATTAACTTAATATTTCTGGTCTGGTGCTGCGGTATTTCACCTGGTAGTCGATGCATATTATCACCCTCAATGAATTTTAATCAGTGCCGTCAAAACGCCACTATAAAACCCTCTCAGGTCATGCCTCATTCATCACTGGCGTGTCATCAATAGCACATTGAGAAATTTTGAAAGGCCGGACTAAAGCCTCGTGGGCTCGTTACTCAACCCCGTCGACGCAAAAAGCTAGTTTTTGCGCCAACACGGTTATCATGTTTAACGCCAGCTATCGTCTTCCCAAATCTCTTGTAATATGCCGCTTAATGTTTCTTTGTCTGCTTCTTTATCGAATCCGATAACCTCTACACCAGTCATTGACCCTTTCTTGACGTTAACTTTTATTGCAGGAAAAACGCATTGTACTCGATGTGTTATTTCATTCTGAAAAGCATCAATGATCTGTTGCCCTAATTTTTGTTCTTTATCCAACGTGATATTGATTCTCATAATCTAATCAGCCTTATAAAAATTATCATCTTCGGTTTCGTTATTCTCGCTGTTTGCTAGGTCTGCAATGAGAGTGAGCGCGAGCTTTAAGTCTGATGGCTTGCAGTTTGCAATCAGAGATACCTCGGCAATAAATTGCACACAAGCCCACTTTTGCTGCGTTCGGCTGAAATGTTCGTCAACCATGGAATCCCTCCTACAGGGTTACTGTATGTTTATACAGTAGCACGTATTGGTAAAAGATGGGAAGAAAAAAAACGAATAGGGCGATTGTCGTATGTACATGATATGGATATAAATTAGTCTGATATTGGTTTTGATGCTTCAGCTATCGCAGCAACACGATTAAGGATTTTCCTGGCTTTAGCCTCATGCGATGGTGCTGTGGAAAATATTTCTCCTTTGGCCGTTCCGCGTAGCCATTTACCATCAAAACAACTTTTACCACCGGCCATCAAGTGCAGAGCTTCGCCCCGGCTGATATTAATGCCGGTTGTCAGATGTATCTCTTCGATAGTTTTCGCTATAGCTGCGTTTTGCTCCTCCGTTCCGTGTATGAATTTTCGCCATGCTGCTGGCTTTTGCTTCCTGAGTCGGTTGGTTAGCTCTCGTCTTTCGCGTCGACTCAGGGGCTTTGTCAAATCCAGTACCGGTGGATCGTTTTCGCTTCCCGTACAGTTATTGACAGAACTCCGAGGGACGGCTTTGCCGTCCTGAAGGTCAACGGCCAAATCAACAGCATGCTTCGGAACAATCTTCCACTGAGTGAGTCGGGTTAATATCGGGCTCCCTGCACCTATGGAGGAATCGTAGACCCCCTTAATACATACCGTTTCCTCACCGTACTGATTAAGCTCGGTACGCGGTTCATACAGTGTGCGCACCTGTAAATCATCGCGACGGACAAACGGTCCACCCTGCGCATTAACATACCCAGCCCAGTCACCAGCGTCGGCGGCATCATGGACGGCGGCAAACTCAACGCTCAGTCCGTGCGCGGTTTCGGTATCAGCGAGGCGACGCAACTCACGGTAAACCGTCACCGGCGCACCACCGATAAACTGAAACTGACGGATGTGCCAGCGCGAAGCCCATGCTGAAACGGCGGGGGCTGTCTCTTTCAGCAGTTCACCACTTTCATCATCGGTTTCACCATCGAGAGCATAACCGTCGATATTTTTTGAGATGTATTTAGCAACATAGCCGGTTGCGCTGCCTTTCTCCGGGTCAATGGACTCGGCGTGGAAACGTGCTTTTTTGGCCTTATCGCTTTTCAGTTCGCGGCGGTCTTCTTTCCACGCGTATTTACGTACGATGGAGCGAACATATTCAACATCTTCCGGCAGCATGAACATCAGCATGTGCCAGTGTGGAGTACCGTCGTGATGGGGCTCGGCGACACGAATACCGAAAATACGGACATCTTCCCGATGCAGTTTGGCACGGATACGCGCCCAGATACCGGTTAGATAGTTTTGCGTGTCAGCCGGGCTGGCACCGCTCCATTTGCTGTTACGGTAACCGGCTTTAGTCGTGGCGTGATATTTCGACGGCGCGGTCAGAGTGTAAAACTCACCGACATAACCGAGCTCATTACAGATGTTTTCAAACCCACGGATGCGAGTCATGAGCTCACAGCGGCGAATCGCAGGGTTAGCAACTGAGCCATCATATTTTTCAATCAGGCTGATACGGTTGCCGTCTTCGTCTTCGAGATCCAGACCTTTGAGAAATTCACGAGTTCGGCGCTTTTGTTCACGCCAGTCAGTCACGCAGTTTTTACTCGCATAGGTGTTTTTTTTCTTGCTGACGTTGCCGACTGCAATTTGCAGGTGTTCGCGCCATGTAGCTGCAACCCGGCGCAAACGACCACGCCACCACCCATCGTTAAACATCTTGGCGATAGCCGGTGCGATTTCATCCGCGCCGACATATTTTTTTGCAACCCGATCCCAATGGGGTGGGATAACGTTGAACTGGAGGGAAATAAAGCCAGCACGATTATACCAGGTGTACAGCGTTTTAAGCTCGCCGAATCCGTGGTCATTAATGTTGGCAAGTTCACCACGAATGAAATTAGCAATATCGGCGGCCAACAGGTCAACATCAGCGCGCGACATATCCGGGAGGCGGTTATATCGGGCGACCATATTAACCATGCGTGAGGCCAGATATTGCATAAGCTGGGTATCAAAATGACTTCCAAAAACAGAGGTTGATACCTTGCTGTTGATGCCCGCGCATTCGTATTTTTTTGCGACCAATTCAAGACGCGGCAATGCCTTTTTGCAGAAGCTGATCAAAAAGGCATTGGCTCGTTGAATGCCCTGATTTTGCTCCAGCACTGCCGCAGTGCGATAAACATCTAACCGCACGCAGTCGGGCTGGAGAGAAAGCACCTTTTTCGCATGCAGCAAAGCCGCGAACATACGGTCGCGGCGATGCTGATGCTCGTAAGTAAGGTATGGGCTGGCTATAGCCGACCGTGGAGCATTCCACGGATAAGCAAAAGTAATATCTAATGCCCCTCCGTCATGTATCATCTGTCGACTTTCTTTTTGATTCCATAACATTGGTCGTGTAGCCTCCCACAAAGTTGAGTGTTAAAAAGGTGCTGTGATGCAACATAAATTATTCAAGATGAAAGACAGTTTGAATCTGCCGCCATATGATTCGGCCCTGTCTGCGTGGCTTGAGAATCAGCAGGAATCCATTCCTGGAGTTCCATATAAAATCCTTGTCTGCAATGAGAATGTTTTTTACAGGGCTCTCACCTGTGATGGATTGGGAGAGTACGCCGCAGCGTGTGAATTTCTCCGCTCTCTGGGTCTAGTAGATGCCTCGGATTACGGAATGGGTCTGAAAGATTACGACTCAGTATTTTTAAGTCAGGAGTATATTGACCGAGCATTTTCTCAATAGCATTGGCGAATAATACGCCCATTTTTTCTATTTCTACGACCATCTCTTTAAGTGAAGTTATGGTCGAATTCTGAATATGACGGTGAATTAATCCTGAAATAAGTTGTTCAATTTTTGGGTAATATCCGATGGCATCAAGCCATTCCTCGCCAGATTTTTTCCCAGATTGAGCGACTTTCTTTTCATTAAGGATAAATTGATACTGGTCGCTAGTAATAATCCATTTGTCACCTATTTCGATTCGAAAACTCATTTACACGCCCCTGTAGTGTTTTGATTTGAGCTCGGCGATTTGCTGACAAGTCACGCAAAATGCCACCCCCTGAATTGCCGCACGGCGGGCTTCCTTGATTGGTGCGTCACATTCTTCGCATAGGAAAGGAGAGGTCGCTGCAATACGGCAGCGCGCGTTGCTGATGTGGCGTTCGCGGTCTTCCTGCTCGCGCAGTTGTGCTAAATCCATTGCGTCGGCCATTAGTGCAGCTCCTGTGATTCGTTTTCGTAGCGGTTGGCTTCACGTCGCAGCAGTTCAGCGGCTTCGGTGCCGTTCATGCCCTCTTTAGTGATATGGATAGCCAGCGCCTCAAGACGGATTGAAACGGCGAGTGCGCGGTCTTTGCGTTCTTCTTTTTTGGCATCTGTCAGCAGCACGGCCAGAGTATCACTATCAGTATTAAAACTACGGGATTCGGTATTACGCATAACTAACTCTCCTGATTTTGGGCAATAAAATGCCCGGCGGGTTTACGCCAGATAATTAATTGTGATTAATTAGCTATAGCCAAATACAACGGCAGGTTTACTTTTTAACTGGCTGATAATCTCAGCTTTCAGGCCATCCTTAAACTCTTTGCAGCACTCCCACTCAGGGTCAACGCGAAGTATTGCACCATCGCGGGTTTTAATTTCAAAACCGTCTTCCATATTCGGAATCATGGCTCCTAAAACAATTCTTAATTCATCACGTGACATGCTTAATCCCTTTAATAATAAAGTGGACAATACGAATAATTAAAAAGCCTGACGACTTCGACTGCTTAGATTTCAGCCCTTTTAATAATTCGGACTGAGAGTGGCACGGGTGCCAGCGCTTACCATCTTTACCCGCGATCCAGCCGTGACCGTAATGCATACCTGGACTTTGCTTAACGAGCAGAGATGCGAATGAGGGTTCATTTTCCTGCATAAACACCTCATACCAAACCAAATGTTGCGCCGATGCCGGTCATGGTATCAACCACGCTCGACATTGCCGGGTTAGCCTGTAGACGCGCCTGTAACGCCAGCGCCGACAGAGACAACATGCGGATGCCTGCATTAACACTCTCAACCATGCTGTGTTTGCGGTCAGAGGTCATACGTTCATTTGATACCGCACCGCTCGCCAGTTCGCCGAGTTCACTCATTGCGCGCATCACATAAGACTGCAATTTCTCTTTAGCCAGCTCATTAACCGGCACGCATGGCAGACAATGAATCTGCGCCAGAAAGCCATCAACGAGGGTTGAGTCTTCGGTCAGGTCAGTCAGCAGCCACAATTCAGGCGGTGTGAATTGGTGAGGCTGTTCCGGGTTGAGCTTGTTACGTAACGTTTGAACGTTCATACCCGCACGCTCGGCCAGCTTCGCCATGTTGTGACGCTGCGCAAAAGCCCGGCACGCTTCGTCATAGTGAGGATGTTTAGAAATCTGAAAATCAAACATGGTTAAATTCCCTCTAACTTGCATAATCAAATTCAGTTAAGAGCGATGCGGTGGTCGATGTAGCGACAATCAATCGCTTGCTGGGTTAGTTTGTCGCGCCATGCTTTCACGTTTACGAGGGTGCGGCTTCGTTTTCCAGCCTCTTCCTTGTTGGAAAAGTCTTTAGTTGGAGCTTTGAGGAGGATTCCCTCATCAAGCCATTGCCAGACCAGACGCTCGCTTACACCGCGAGTGGCGGCAAAGTCTTTCACTGTCATTGTGTCTGACATAGCGGAGCGGATCATTGTCTGCAGAGCTGGCAGCATAGCGGTAACGATGGCATCAAACTGAGCCGGATCTAACAGCACAGTTTGATTTTGTGAGTTTTGCGAATCATGCGTCGAGATTGATTTTGCATCTGACATATCGCATTATCTCCTGTTGTTTGAAATGTGGTGCAGTGGTGTGCATCTTGGTCGATGAATGCCACTTTAGATCGAAAATGAGTTCGTGTAAATCGATTTTGAGTGATTGATAAATGAATGATGAAGATTTGAATACGCAAGATGTGATTGAGCGGATAAGTTCGGCCTATGGTGTCAGCACGCAAAAGGCTTTGGCTGAGGTGCTTGGCGTCCCGTCAAATAGTGTCAGTACGTGGGTTCAGCGGAATAGCTTTCCCGGAAAAGCGATAATTCAGTGCTCATTAGATACTGGTGCCGATCTAAATTGGTTGCTGACTGGAACAATCTCCAGTTTGAATTTGCAAGATGCACCGGCGTTGAAAGGGAAGTTACTTTATGACGAGATTTTAACGAGCGGTGGAAAACCTGTATTGAGGCGTATCCTTGATGCGTATGGTTTTACAATGCAAAAAGAGCTTGGTGATTTGCTTGATATTTCCTCTGGTACTATCAGTACTTGGGTCAGGAGAGATTTCTTCCCCGGTGATGTTGTTGTTACGTGCGCCCTTGATACTGGCGTATCGCTGGAGTGGTTAGCTACCGGCAAGGGGAAAATGAGACAAAGCAAAGAGGTCTGCTATCCCGACGTTCTGACAATAAAAAAATCTCGCCTTGAGTCTGGTGAGCTCAAAGATGCAGGAAGTTGGCAACCTGACCCTTCAATGATTCCGTCTAACTCTGAGGAGTTGATTTTTGTTGACGGTGCTGGTGCTTCCTGGCTTGTCGACTGTTCTGCTTCGAATATAGGTAATGGCCGCTGGTTAATTGATATCGATGGCGCTTTTGATGTTTTTGATGTAGTTCGACTACCCGGCGGAAAAGTCAGGCTATCAAATAAATCTGCTGAGTTTGAATGTAATATTTCAGACATTACCCCTTTTGGTGCTGTAATTTTTACTTTGGAAAAACATATATAAGGGAACTTATGAAACGTTCAATTTTTGCTCTTGTGTTACTCACTTCTTTTGCTGTACATGCTCAGCCATCCAATTTGTCTGTGCTTAAAAAGTCGTTGAATGATATGCAGCCTTTATCGATAAAAGATAGTAAGGGTGTGATTACTGTTGTTCTGGATACGCCAACGGTCACACCTGAAATTTATGATACTGCTGTATATGGTGTTTGCTATCCAGTATGGCTACATAAAGAAAATACGGCATACCTAAAAACTACTAAAGCGGTTCAAATCCTCAATAAATTTAGTTTCATGGGGTATGCGCTTGAGAATCCGAGAGCTACTTGCGATAAAGCTGGTCAAGAGCAACCGGAACAATCCAAAGTGACTATTAGCTCTAATACCCACTTAGCCACGACAAAGAACATTCAGTAAAAATATTAGCCTCGGTAAGGGAATTTATGAAGCGTAAACTTATTTTAACTCTACTTTTTACTCTTTCATTTAGTGTCGCTGCTGCAGAGAAGAGCAAAGAGATAGACGGGGCTGCATATGGCGACCAGTGGCCTCTATCCTTTGAAAAGGCAAAAGTATCGTGTGTTAACCGTGCTTATGCTTTTGTGTATGACATCAAAACTGATGATAGATATCCACTGAATGGTATGGCAGTAGATGCTGTTAAATCAGGAAAGATGGAAGGATCTAATTTAGATGACGTATGGAAAGATGACCCTGAGATTGACGGTGTTAAAATTTCAATTTCACCGTTGATTGATGCTGCTACAGCCCTTTGTAATTAACTCTCTTTTAGCCTCGGTGTCGCAATGACTGTAAGTAAACAAAAAAGTGGCAAATGGTTATGTGAGCTCTATCCAAATGGTCGAGAAGGGCGGCGTATCCGTCGGCAATTCAATACCAAAGGTGAGGCCGAGGCATTCGAGTCATTTACAAAAAACGAAAGCGATGAAAAGCCGTGGCTCGGTAAGAAAGAAGACCGCAGGCGCTTAAGTGAGATTATCCAGCTTTGGCATAATTTGCACGGGCAGGCGTTAGTCGCCAGTAAGTCACGGCTGGCAAAACTTCAAATCGTGTGTAACGGTTTGGGTGACCCGATTGCATCCCGACTTACGGCTAAAGAATGGGCGCATTACCGTGACCGCCGTCTGCGTGGCGAGATAGATAATGGATACCATAAAGACCCGGCGAAATGGGTCGCTAAGCCGATAACCGTCAATCGTGAGCAGCAGTATCTTGAAGCGGTGTTTAATGAGCTAAAACGTTTAGGGGAGTGGAGCTTACCTAATCCGCTAGATGGGATCCGGGTGTTCAAAGAAGCTGAGAAGGAAATGTCCTGGCTAACTTTGTCTCAGCTCCCTGAGCTGTTCCGAGCCTGTGAACAATATGGCAAAGAAAATCTTACTATGATTGTTAAGGTGTGCCTGGCTACCGGCGCACGATGGGGAGAAGCTGAGAGACTTACACGTCCCCAACTTTCCCCCTGCAAGCTGACTTTCACCAAAACCAAAGGTAAGAAGAATCGCACGGTTCCGATTCCTAAATGGCTGTATGACGAGTTGTCCGAACGTCAGGGTAGAATGTTCAAGCCCTGCTATCAGGACTTTAAGAAGATGCTCAAACTTACAAACATTGAATTGACTGAAGGGCAGAAAACGCACGTTTTACGTCACACCTTTGGTGCGCATTTTATGATGAATGGCGGCAATATCCTTGTACTCCAGAAGATACTCGGTCACGCAAATATTCGTGAAACAATGAAGTATGCGCACTTTGCTCCTGACCATCTTGAACAAGCTGTCACCTTGAATCCGTTGTCACTGTGTATTGGCGACAACGTGGCGGCAGAGGTTGCGTAACGCTGCAATTCACTGCATTAAAAATTGCATTAACTAATTGTTTTATATGGTAAGTGTTTGTTTGTTATGGGGTGTTAATAGGAGCGTCTTAACTAAGATTTCGCTTAAGCGACATCCTGTTAAGAAGGGCTGGCCAATTGGCTGGCCCTTTTTTTATTTATTGAAATTGCGTTTACGGTGCACTAATCACCACAGCGACGCGACGGTTCTCGGCGCGACCCTGTGCGGTCTTGTTACTGGCGATGGGGTATTTTTTCCCTAAGCCCTGAGTGGTGAGATTGCTGCGAGGAATTTGTCCACCTTCTGCCCACGCATCGGCGACGACATTTGCCCGCTTCAGCGATAAAGCTTCGTTGTAACTGTCTTCGCCGTAATTGTCGGTATGTCCATCCATACGGGCATGGGTTAAGCCCGTGGAGGTCAGTTTTGCGGCCATGGTCTGGATCTGTTGCTGACTTTCCGGGAGCAGTTTGTAGTCATTTTTAGCAAACAGAATGGTATCAGATAAGCCCAGCGACCAGTCGCCAGCGGATTCAGTAAAACCATAAGACTGCATAGCGGCGACTTGTTCTGGAGTAAACTTCCCTTGTGGTGACTGGCAGCCAGTCAGTATCAGTGAAGAGAACGCCAGGGGAACTACCAGTTGCTTTATCATGTAGATATTTCCTTGTTATTTCACCAGCTTTTTAGCGCGCTGGTGTTTGGCCTGATACATATTATGGTCGGCCAGCTCTTGTAATTTTTCGGCGGAGACGTGCTCAATGGTCATCGCGTAACCAATGCTTAATGTCATAGTGGTTTGATGGCCATTATTAAGATCGAATGGTCGATTAAAAATTTGCGTCAATGCCGTGCAAATCCGCTGCACTTCAGATTCCGACTGCACGCCATAGAGGACCATAGCGAATTCATCGCCGCCAATACGGTATGCCTGATGTCGCAGCCCACCAAATTCAGCTAATCGTTTTGCCACTTCAATCAAGACCTGATCTCCCGTCGCATGACCCCAGGTATCATTGATATATTTGAAATTATCGCCATCAAGAAACAGTAATGCCGACGTTTTTCGGGCATCAGAACTGTTCATCAACGTGTTGATGCCGCTACGAAACGCTGCGCGGTTAGCCAGCCCGGTTAATGGGTCATGTAGCGCGGTACGTAGAAGCTGCGCATTTTTGGCCTGTAAACGAAGCTGCCACTCTTCCATTTCATCCAGCAGACTGTTGAAGTCGAGAGCGAAGCGGTGAAACTCTGCGATACGTTCTTCCGAAACTCGTCGGGAAAAATTGCGGTTGGAACGCACATCATGTACGACATCGGTGATGTTTTTTAACGCTTCAACCAGACCATTGTGCAAATGGCGGGTGAGGGTAATCGCGATGCCTGATGCCAGCAGAATACATGCAGTCAGGACAGCGAGTGAAAACCAGATAAAATGGCTAATTGAGCTGTCGCGTGCGGTTAACTGCACTTCGCCAATGGTTTCGCCATTGTGGCGAATCGGCTGAATGACGGGAGCCGGAAAGAGCCAGTGACTAATGAAATTACTGAAGGTATCTCCCGGTTCTCTGGCAGTGTAGTGCCAGGAAGCAATAATGTTTTGCTGATTATCACGCACTTCTGCGGTTGAAAATTGGCCTTGCTGACCTAGTGCGGCCAGAGTTTCTGTTGCTGCAGGACCATCGGCAAAAACGACCGCAGCTTCCAGGCTGTAAGTCATTGTTGCAGCGGTTAGTGCCAGGTTTTTTTGCGCGTATTGTTTCAGGGTTAGCACTGACGTCACGGAAAGCAGCAGCCAGATCAGCGTCATAGTGATAAATATGCTGGTCATGCTGATGTTGCGTAATGCTCTTTTAAACGTGGGGCGCTTATGAAGAGAATTATCGTTATCCATCGTTTTTCTTCCGTGCGAGCATTAAGACATCCGGGTTGACCTTAACACCACTACGCGATAAGGCATCCAGGTTTACGGCAAACCTGACGTTATTATTGTTGATGACCAGACAAAATGCGCTGCCAATAATGCACTCGGTATTTTGTTCGGCAATTAATAATAACGCCTTAGACGGATATTGTTCGATTAATTCTGTCTGGAATGTCGGTGACTCGCTGCCAAAATAAAAACCATTGCAGCCTGAAATCATCGCCTCTTGTTTGTTGTTAACGATGACAGGCAGGTAAGGCAAAGGCGTCGCACCTTTCTCTTGCAGGGCGGTGCTAAATCGTGAAGATGAAAAAATACATAGTCTTGGTGGACCAGATACCGTCGGCCAGCGAGTGTAGCTTACGATACCGGAAACCATTAAACGCACATTTTTCGTAACGTCAGTGGTTTCCTGAGCGAGTAATGGCGCGCCTGCCAGAAGGAATAGCAGCAGTAAGAACAGTAGGTGAGAAAAGCGCATTCAGGGATCCTCACCATCTTCGCTCGAAACGCATCGAAAATTTTTCAGAATGTTCATTAAAATATCATTCTTTTGTGTAGTCGTCATCCAGAAGAGAATTAAAAATCGAATAAGTTAAATCTTATGATTAATTTTGTGGTGGGATTTAAATTAATTAAGTTTCATCGTGCGGGCATTTTCATCAGCTCCTTTTTGCCATACTTCATGCAATTGGCTGGCATTTTCTACATTGTTGCAGCTGGCAGGGAAACTTTTACCGGAAAGCCCTCGGGCATAAGTAAAATCGACCTGGCAGGTTTTCTTTTGCCCTTCGGCATATCCTTTAAGATATATCCCCCGATCAGCCTGTGAATCGTTAAAAGCATCGTCATTTTTTATAGCAACGCCTGATATCGCATCTTCCATACCAACATCATACCAGTCAGTGCTGGTCAAGGTTGGTGCGTGAGTATAGGGATCAATCTGACAGCCGCTAACAACCAAAGCTAACAAAGGGGCGATAAAGTGTTTCATTGTTTTTTCTCCTTTTTCAAAGCATAGCGGATTGTTTTTATTGTGTGTGTAAATTTATTTGTACATTTATTGGTGGTTAAAACGTATGCGAGTTGCTGGTGTAAACTATTATTTACGAAATATGGATTGAAATCTTTACTTGTTGTGATATCGTTGCGTCATCCTCGCTGAGGATCAACTATCGCAAACGAGCATAAACAGGATCGCCATCATGCAAAAAGACGCGCTGAACAACGTACATATTACCGACGAACAGGTTCTGATGACCCCGGAACAGTTGAAGGCAGCTTTTCCATTAAGCCGACAACAAGAGGCCCAGATTGCTGATTCGCGTAAAACTATTTCAGATATCATCGCTGGGCGCGATCCCCGGCTGCTGGTGGTGTGTGGTCCTTGCTCCATTCATGATCCTGAAACCGCACTGGAATATGCTCGTCGATTTAAAGCCCTTGCCGCAGAGGTCAGCGATAGTCTCTACTTGGTGATGCGCGTCTATTTTGAAAAGCCCCGTACCACTGTTGGTTGGAAAGGGTTGATTAACGATCCACATATGGATGGCTCCTTTGATGTTGAAACAGGATTAAAGATTGCACGTAAGTTGCTGTTGGAACTGGTAGATATGGGATTACCGTTGGCGACGGAAGCGTTAGATCCAAACAGCCCGCAATATTTGGGTGATCTGTTTAGCTGGTCGGCAATTGGTGCTCGTACCACGGAATCGCAAACGCACCGTGAAATGGCATCCGGGCTTTCCATGCCGGTTGGTTTTAAAAACGGCACTGATGGCAGTCTGGCGACAGCAATTAATGCTATGCGTGCCGCTGCACAACCGCATCGCTTTGTTGGTATTAATCAGGCAGGGCAGGTGGCGCTGCTGCAAACTCAGGGTAATCCGGACGGACATGTGATTCTGCGTGGCGGAAAAGCACCGAACTATAGCCCGGCGGATATCGCGCAATGTGAAAAAGAGATGGAACAGGCGGGACTGCGCCCCTCACTGATGGTAGATTGCAGCCACGGTAATTCCAATAAAGATTATCGCCGTCAGCCTGCGGTGGCAGAATCCGTGGTTGCCCAAATCAAAGATGGCAATCGCTCAATTATTGGTCTGATGATCGAAAGTAACATCCACGAAGGCAATCAGTCTTCCGAGCAACCACGCAGTGAAATGAAATACGGTGTATCCGTAACAGATGCCTGCATAAGCTGGGAAATGACCGATGCCTTGCTGCGTGAAATTCATCAGGATCTGAATGGGCAGCTGACGGCACGCGTGGCTTAAGAGGTTTATTATGGTTGCTGAGTTGACCGCATTACGCGATCAAATTGATGAAGTCGATAAAGAGCTGCTGAATTTATTAGCAAAGCGTCTGGAACTGGTTGCTGAAGTCGGTGAAGTGAAAAGCCGCTTTGGGTTACCCATTTATGTACCGGAGCGCGAGGCATCCATGCTGGCCTCGCGGCGCGCAGAGGCGGAAGCTCTCGGCGTTCCGCCAGATCTGATTGAAGATGTTCTGCGTCGGGTAATGCGTGAGTCCTACTCCAGCGAAAACGACAAAGGATTTAAAACGCTTTGTCCTTCACTACGTCCGGTAGTCATTGTTGGTGGCGGTGGTCAGATGGGGCGCATGTTCGAGAAGATGTTGACGCTCTCTGGCTATCAGGTGCGGATTCTTGAACAACATGACTGGGATCGCGCGGCTGAGATTGTTGCCGATGCCGGTATGGTGATTGTCAGTGTACCGATTCATGTTACTGAACAAGTCATTGGCAAATTACCCCGTTTACCGCAAGACTGTATTCTGGTCGATCTGGCATCAGTGAAGAATGGACCATTACAGGCCATGCTGGCGGCGCATGATGGTCCAGTGCTGGGGCTTCACCCGATGTTTGGTCCGGATAGCGGCAGCCTGGCGAAGCAGGTCGTGGTCTGGTGTGATGGACGTCAGCCAGAAGCGTACCAATGGTTTCTTGAACAAATTCAGGTCTGGGGCGCGCGACTGCATCGCATTAGCGCCGTCGAACATGATCAGAATATGGCGTTTATCCAGGCGTTGCGCCACTTTGCCACTTTTGCTTATGGCCTGCATCTGGCAGAAGAAAATGTTCAGCTTGAGCAGCTTCTGGCACTCTCTTCGCCCATATATCGTCTTGAGTTGGCGATGGTCGGGCGACTGTTTGCCCAGGATCCGCAGCTTTATGCCGATATTATTATGTCTTCAGAACGTAATCTGGCGTTGATCAAACGTTACTATAAGCGTTTTGGTGAGGCGATTGAGTTGCTGGAGCAGGGCGATAAGCAGGCGTTTATTGACAGCTTCCGCAAGGTGGAGCACTGGTTCGGCGATTACGCACAACGCTTCCAGAATGAAAGCCGCGTATTATTGCGTCAGGCGAACGATAGCCGCCAGTAATAACTCTGTGCCGGATGATTCACATCATCCGGCTTTTTTCATCAGGTTGGATCAACAGGCACTACGTTTTCACTTGGGTAACAACCCAATACCTTCATTGAACGGGTGATTTCTCCTAACTCTTTTAACGCCTTTTGCATTTCCACGGATTCAAGATTGGCCTGAATATCCAGATAAAACATCTCTTCCCACGGATTACCGTGAATCGGACGTGATTCCAGACGGGTCATAATCAGATTGTGGTTGCGCAATACCAGCAACGCTTCAACCAGAGCACCAGCTTGTTGTCCGGTAGCCATTAACAGTGTGGTTTTTGCCGGAACCTGGTCAGACACGTTAATGGCTTTACGTGCCAGCACCACAAATCGGGTGAAGTTTTGTCGTTGATTCGCCTCAATGCGCTCCAGTACCTGTAAACCGTACAAGGAACCGCCAGCTTCGCTCCCCAGCGCAGCGACATGTGGTGATTTTGCCTGTGCAACTTTTTCCATTGCCGCAGACGTACTCTCGGTATATTCAATCTTCCAGTGCGGGTAACGGTTAAGGAATTTGCTGCATTGCTGGAACGGCTGCGGGTGGCTGTAGACCGTGTTGATAGTCGATAAATCGGTGGTGCCGGAAACCAGCAAACAATGGTCGATAGTTAACGTCATCTCGCCAACAATCGACAAGCTGGTATGTTGCAGCAGATCGTAAACGTCGTTTATGGCACCGGAGCTGGTATTTTCAATCGGTACGACAGCATAGTCGGCCTGGCCGGTTTCCACCTGATTAAAAATATCGGCAAATTTGGCGCAGCCGCTTTCAATGAATTGCTCAAAGTGACGGGCAGCGTACTGGCGCGCCGCAAGATGGGAATAAGAACCTTTGGGGCCGAGAAAAGCAATGCGTGCTGAGTGCGGATTAATTTTATTGAGATGCTGCTGGAGTAAAGCCTGCTGAGTTAATACGGAATCTTCAATGATGAGTTGGAACAGGCGAGTAATGTAGTGGGCATCCAGATGGTGTGTTTTACCAAGCGTAATTAATCTTTCCAGCAAATCGCGCTCACGATCGATATCACGCACCGGGCGATGTGAAAGCAGTTTGGCTTTTCCCACCTCAACGGCTAGCTCGCGCCGCTCAGCCAGTAACGCCAGCAATTTTTCGTCCAGCGTGCTAATTTTCTCGCGCAGCGCCAGTAACGGATTTTCCGATGTCATAGTGTTGCCTTTTTTGTTATCAATAAAAAAGGCCTCCCGATTTGGGAGGCCTTATTGTTCGTCTTCGCATTCTGTTTCACACGACGAAACGCCTCCCATTCAGGGGAAGGTAAAAAAGAATGCGAAGAAAAACGGCGTTTGTTTCATGTTTGTTTCCTTAAGCGACTTCAGTACAGTACCCGTACTGTTTTCATGCTGTCAACAAAAAACGCGCCCGAAGGCGCGTTGGCGATACACTCAATATAAAGGACTACTCTTCTTCAACTTCTTCGACGAAGTTGGCGTCTTTCACCGACGTTGCGGCACGACGTGCTTCGCCTTTGTGCTGCAGTTTATTGAGCTGCCGTTCCAGCTTGTTGATCAATTCGTTAATAGCGGTGTACATATCTTCATGTTTACCACTGGCAACCAGAACGCCGTTAGGTGTATTGATAGTGGCGTCAGCAACGAACCCCTGTGGTTCCTTGGACAGAATGATATGCGGATTAATCAGGTGCGTTTGCCATTTTTCCAGTTTGGCGAGACGGTCTTCGACATGTTGGCGGATTGCCGGAGTAATTTCCATTTGTTTGCTGGTAATGTTCATTGTCATAAATTTTACCTCTTGTCTTCCCGTCTTGGTGAATTCAGCATACCGCTCCTGATGTCAAAATGTGTGATGAAAATCTCATAATTTTGTCACTTTTTGTCAACGAAGTTTTTTTGTGAGAAATCGCAGGAAGAGGTGTTTTTTTACTTGAGGAATGTCTCAAAGCGAGCCATATTTGATAGGATCAGTCGCGACTGAATCGCTTTAGTTAGCGTTCAAATCGAATAAAAAAACGACAGCTCCAGGGCTGCCGTTTTGCGTATATCACACCTGTTAAGTGTTGCTGCTGTTAGCGGCAATAATTTTCGCGACTTTTTCAGCCTGAGCGTTCATCTGCATCTGGCGGTAAGCATTTTCCATCAGCGGCAGCGCATCACGCGTAGCCTGGGTATCCGGGTAGTCACGCAGCATGCCTTCGACGCGGTTGACGACGGCAACCCATGCGCCACGTTCGGTGTAGTACTCTGCAACGGAGTATTCATATTTCGCCAGACGATCTTTCAGGAACACCAGACGTTTGGTTGCATCAGTGGTGTACTGGCTGTTTGGATAGCCGCGCACCAGTTTGGAAAAGTCACTAAACGCAGCTCGAGCATGTTGAGGATCGCGATCGCTACGGTCAACGCCAAAGAACCCTTGCAGCGCACTGTCATCCAGCGCCATATTGGTCAGGCCACGCATGTACATGACATAATCGATATTCGGATGGGTCGGGTTGAGGCGAATAAAACGATCGATGGCAGCCTGTGCTAACGGCAGATCGGCGTTTTTATAGTAGGCGTAGATGAGATCCAGCTGCACCTGCTGCGAATACGGACCAAACGGATAGCGATTATCTAACGCTTCCAGTTGCGTTATTGCCTGTCTCCAGTTACCGTCCTGCAGCTTTTGTTGTGCAGTCGCGTAAATTTCATTTGGCGGATTATCAGGTACTTCTTCCTTTGACCCCGAGCAACCCGCCAAAAACAGGCTTAGTGTGGCGGCTGCCACCAGATATTTCATGCGCGTCATGACGTTTTGACTTTCCTCAAAATGTAATACGGGAGATTCTCTGTTCCTGCTCCCGGTTAAGACCAGCTACAATAGCACACTATATTAAACGGCAAAGCCGTAAAACCCCAACGATAAACGAAGAAGCAGTATATATGGCACAACGAGTAGAACTCACTGCAACAGTGTCCGAAAACCAACTCGGTCAACGCTTAGATCAGGCTTTAGCCGAAATGTTCCCGGATTATTCACGTTCGCGAATAAAAGAATGGATCCTCGACCAGCGCGTGCTGGTTAACGGCAAAGTTTGTGATAAGCCGAAAGAAAAAGTATTGGGTGGCGAGCTGGTGGCCATCAACGCCGAGATTGAAGAAGAAGCGCGTTTTGAACCGCAGGATATCCCGCTGGATATCGTCTATGAAGATGAAGACATTATCGTCATTAATAAACCGCGCGACCTGGTGGTACATCCTGGCGCGGGTAACCCGGATGGCACGGTATTGAATGCGTTGCTTCATTACTATCCGCCCATTGCCGATGTACCGCGTGCGGGTATTGTCCA
The DNA here is from genome assembly GCF_005781225.1 of Escherichia sp. E4736. NCBI lineage: Bacteria > Pseudomonadati > Pseudomonadota > Gammaproteobacteria > Enterobacterales > Enterobacteriaceae > Escherichia > Escherichia sp. E4736. The sequence continues at coordinate 80,066 of NZ_VATT01000035.1, forward strand.
TCGTCTGGATAAAGACACCACTGGCCTCATGGTTGTGGCAAAAACCGTTCCAGCCCAGACGCGCCTGGTGGAATCTCTGCAACGACGTGAAATTACTCGTGAGTATGAAGCGGTAGCAATTGGTCATATGACTGCTGGTGGCACGGTGGACGAGCCAATCAGTCGCCATCCGACCAAACGAACTCATATGGCGGTGCATCCGATGGGCAAACCGGCGGTCACTCACTATCGCATTATGGAACACTTCCGTGTGCACACGCGTCTGCGGCTGCGTCTGGAAACTGGACGTACGCACCAGATCCGCGTGCATATGGCCCATATAACCCATCCGCTGGTGGGCGATCCGGTTTATGGTGGCCGTCCGCGTCCGCCAAAAGGTGCTTCGGAAGCGTTTATCTCCACGCTGCGTAAGTTTGATCGTCAGGCGCTTCATGCAACCATGCTGCGTCTTTATCACCCGATCTCCGGCATTGAAATGGAATGGCATGCACCTATTCCACAAGATATGGTGGAGCTGATTGAGGTGATGCGCGCCGATTTCGAAGAGCATAAGGATGAAGTGGACTGGTTATGAGTAAGCTGATTGTCCCGCAGTGGCCGCTGCCAAAAGGTGTTGCGGCCTGTAGCTCTACCCGTGTCGGCGGCGTGAGCTTGCCGCCCTACGACTCGCTCAACCTCGGTGCTCATTGTGGTGATAACCCGGAGCACGTCGAGGAAAATCGCAAGCGGCTTTTTGCTGCGGGTAATTTGCCTTCAAAACCGGTCTGGCTTGAGCAGGTACACGGTAAAGATGTGCTTAAGCTTACTGGCGAACCTTATACCTCAAAACGGGCGGATGCCTCGTATAGCAACACACCCGGCACGGTTTGTGCCGTAATGACAGCCGATTGCCTGCCTGTGCTGTTTTGCAATCGGGCAGGAACGGAAGTCGCGGCTGCCCATGCTGGCTGGCGTGGACTGTGCGCAGGCGTGCTGGAAGAGACGGTTTCCTGCTTTGCCGATAAGCCCGAAAACATTCTTGCCTGGTTGGGGCCGGCAATCGGTCCACGCGCGTTTGAAGTGGGGCCGGAGGTTCGCGAGGCGTTTATGGAAGTAGACGCCAACGCGAGTACAGCTTTCATTCAGCATGGTGATAAGTATCTGGCGGATATTTATCAGCTTGCCCGACAGCGTCTGGCGAGCGTTGGTGTTGAGCAAATTTTCGGCGGCGACTGTTGTACATATACGGAAAATGAGACTTTCTTCTCTTATCGTCGCGACAAGACCACCGGTCGTATGGCAAGTTTCATTTGGCTGATATAACCTAAAGAATCAAGACGATCCGGTACGCGTGATTTTCTTTTCACATTAATCTGGTCAATAACCTTGAATAATTGAGGGATGACCTCATTTAATCTCCAGTAGCAACTTTGATCCGTTATGGGAGGAGTTATGCGTCTGGATCGTCTTACTAATAAATTCCAGCTTGCTCTTGCCGATGCCCAATCACTTGCACTCGGGCACGACAACCAATTCATCGAACCACTTCATTTAATGAGCGCCCTGCTGAATCAGGAAGGGGGTTCGGTTAGTCCTTTATTAACATCTGCTGGCATCAATGCTGGCCAGTTGCGCACAGATATCACTCAGGCATTAAACCGTTTACCACAGGTTGAAGGTACAGGTGGCGATGTCCAGCCATCACAGGATCTGGTGCGCGTTCTTAATCTTTGCGACAAGCTGGCGCAAAAACGTGGTGATAACTTTATCTCGTCAGAACTGTTCGTTCTGGCGGCACTTGAGTCTCGCGGCACGCTGGCCGATATCCTGAAAGCAGCAGGGGCGACCACCGCCAACATTACTCAAGCGATTGAACAAATGCGCGGAGGTGAAAGCGTGAACGATCAAGGAGCTGAAGACCAACGTCAGGCTTTGAAAAAATACACCATCGACCTTACCGAACGAGCCGAACAAGGCAAACTCGATCCGGTGATTGGTCGTGATGAAGAAATTCGCCGTACCATTCAGGTACTGCAACGTCGTACTAAAAATAACCCGGTGCTGATTGGTGAACCTGGTGTTGGTAAAACTGCCATCGTTGAAGGTCTGGCGCAGCGTATTATCAATGGCGAAGTGCCGGAAGGGCTGAAAGGCCGCCGCGTACTGGCGCTGGATATGGGCGCGCTGGTGGCTGGGGCGAAATATCGCGGTGAGTTTGAAGAACGTTTAAAAGGCGTGCTTAACGATCTCTCCAAACAGGAAGGCAACGTCATCCTGTTTATCGACGAATTACATACTATGGTTGGCGCAGGTAAAGCCGATGGCGCAATGGACGCCGGGAATATGCTGAAACCGGCACTGGCACGTGGTGAGCTGCACTGCGTGGGGGCCACGACGCTGGACGAATATCGCCAGTACATCGAAAAAGATGCTGCGCTGGAACGTCGCTTCCAGAAAGTGTTTGTTGCCGAGCCTTCTGTTGAAGACACCATTGCGATTTTGCGTGGCCTGAAAGAACGTTACGAACTGCACCACCATGTGCAAATTACAGACCCGGCAATTGTTGCAGCGGCGACGTTGTCTCATCGCTACATTGCTGACCGTCAGCTGCCGGATAAAGCCATCGACCTGATCGATGAAGCAGCATCCAGCATTCGTATGCAGATTGACTCAAAACCAGAAGAACTCGACCGCCTCGATCGTCGTATCATCCAGCTCAAACTGGAACAACAGGCGTTAATGAAAGAGTCTGATGAAGCCAGTAAAAAACGCCTGGATATGCTCAACGAAGAACTGAGCGACAAAGAACGTCAGTACTCCGAGTTAGAAGAAGAGTGGAAAGCAGAGAAAGCGTCGCTCTCTGGTACGCAGACCATTAAAGCGGAACTGGAACAAGCGAAAATCGCTATTGAACAGGCTCGCCGTGTGGGTGACCTGGCGCGGATGTCTGAACTGCAATACGGCAAAATCCCGGAACTGGAAAAGCAACTGGAAGCCGCAACGCAGCTCGAAGGCAAAACTATGCGTCTGTTGCGTAATAAAGTGACCGACGCCGAAATTGCTGAAGTGCTGGCGCGTTGGACGGGGATTCCGGTTTCTCGCATGATGGAAAGCGAGCGCGAAAAACTGCTGCGTATGGAGCAAGAACTGCACCAGCGCGTTATTGGTCAGAACGAAGCGGTTGATGCGGTATCTAACGCTATTCGTCGTAGCCGTGCGGGGCTGGCGGATCCAAATCGCCCGATTGGTTCATTCCTGTTCCTCGGCCCAACTGGTGTGGGGAAAACTGAGCTTTGTAAGGCGCTGGCGAACTTTATGTTTGATAGCGACGAGGCGATGGTCCGTATCGATATGTCCGAGTTTATGGAGAAACACTCGGTGTCTCGTCTGGTTGGTGCGCCTCCGGGATATGTCGGTTATGAAGAAGGTGGCTACCTGACCGAAGCGGTGCGTCGTCGTCCGTATTCCGTCATCCTGCTGGATGAAGTGGAAAAAGCGCATCCGGATGTCTTCAACATTCTGTTGCAGGTACTGGATGATGGGCGTCTGACTGACGGGCAGGGGAGAACGGTCGACTTCCGTAATACGGTTGTCATTATGACCTCTAACCTCGGTTCCGATTTGATTCAGGAACGCTTCGGTGAACTGGATTATGCGCACATGAAAGAGCTGGTGCTCGGTGTGGTAAGCCATAACTTCCGTCCGGAGTTTATTAACCGTATTGATGAGGTGGTGGTCTTCCATCCGCTGGGTGAACAGCACATAGCGTCGATTGCGCAGATTCAGTTGAAACGTCTGTACAAACGTCTGGAAGAACGTGGTTATGAAATCCACATTTCTGACGAGGCGCTGAAACTGCTGAGCGAGAACGGTTACGATCCGGTCTATGGTGCACGTCCTCTGAAACGTGCTATCCAGCAGCAGATCGAAAACCCGCTGGCACAGCAAATACTGTCTGGTGAATTGGTTCCGGGTAAAGTTATTCGCCTGGAAGTTAATGAAGACCGGATTGTCGCCGTCCAGTAAATAAGACAAGCGAGCCCTTCGGGGCTCGCTTTTTGTCTAATTTCCAACCGGAAATGGTCGTTTTTAAGGTATTTCGCTTAAGAATTGAACGAACGATAAATTTTTTATATTTTCCGCTTGTCTCTTCAGAATAACTCCCTATAATGCGCCACCACTGACACGGAACAACGGCAAACACGCTGCCGGGTTAGCGGGATTCTCCTGAGAATTCCGGCAGAGAAAAGCGAAAATAAACGCTTGACTCTGAAAGAGGGAAGCGTAATATACGCCACCTC
>NZ_VATT01000036.1:0-68075 GCF_005781225.1 Escherichia sp. E4736
CCGCTTAAGTGAACGGCATTGCCATTATGGAGGCTTCTTTTTTTATCCCTGGCAGATGCGCTAATCACCTACCTTAAAACAATATAATCTATTGTTTTAAAACAAAATCAGAATGGGATATCGTCATCGAAATCCATCGGCGGCTCGTTAGACGGCGCTGCCGGAGCGGACTGCTGCGGGCGAGACTGTGCGCCGCCGCTGAACTGATTGCCACCCTGCGGCTGCTGAGGCTGACCCCAACCGCCCTGCGGCTGACCGCCACCGACGTTACCGCCAGCCGGAGCGCCACCGCCCTGACGACCACCCAGCATCTGCATGGTGCCGCCAACGTTCACCACCACTTCCGTGGTGTAGCGATCCTGACCGGATTGATCGGTCCATTTGCGGGTACGCAGCTGACCTTCGATATAAACCTGGGAACCTTTGCGCAGATATTCGCTGGCCACTTCAGCCAGTTTGCCGAACAGCACAACGCGGTGCCATTCAGTCTGCTCTTTCATCTCGCCGGTCGCTTTATCACGCCAGGATTCGGAAGTAGCCAGCGTAATGTTGGCAACTGCGCCACCATTTGGCATGTAGCGTACTTCCGGGTCCTGACCCAGATTACCAACGAGAATAACCTTGTTTACGCCTCTGCTGGCCATGTTCATGTCTCCTGAAAAAAAACGTTCTAATAAGTGTAAACGCGCGATTGTAGCATTACCAATAGCGGTTTTACTATGTTGTGACCTCGGTTCCGCTAAACAATTCTGGTCAAACATTGTTACATCGCGCTCTGGGTTTCACATTCCAACACTGTATATTCATTCAGGTCATTCTGTGTCATAATTAACCGTTTGTGATCGCCGGTAGCACCATGCCACCGGGCAAAAAAGCGTTTAATCCGGGAAAGGTGAATGGATAAGATCGAAGTTCGGGGCGCCCGCACCCATAATCTAAAAAACATCAACCTCGTTATCCCCCGCGACAAACTCATTGTCGTGACCGGGCTTTCGGGTTCTGGCAAATCCTCGCTCGCTTTCGACACCTTATATGCCGAAGGGCAGCGTCGTTACGTTGAATCCCTTTCCGCCTACGCGCGGCAGTTTCTGTCACTGATGGAAAAGCCGGACGTCGACCATATTGAGGGGCTTTCACCCGCCATCTCAATTGAACAGAAATCGACGTCTCATAACCCGCGCTCTACGGTGGGGACAATCACCGAAATCCACGACTATTTGCGTCTGCTGTACGCTCGCGTCGGTGAGCCGCGCTGCCCGGACCACGATGTTCCGCTGGCGGCGCAAACCGTCAGCCAGATGGTGGATAACGTGCTGTCGCAGCCGGAAGGTAAACGTCTGATGCTGCTGGCGCCGATTATTAAAGAGCGCAAAGGCGAACACACGAAAACGCTGGAGAATCTGGCAAGCCAGGGCTACATCCGTGCGCGTATAGATGGCGAAGTCTGCGATCTTTCCGATCCACCGAAACTGGAACTGCAAAAGAAACACACCATTGAAGTGGTTATTGATCGTTTCAAAGTGCGCGACGATCTTACCCAACGTCTGGCTGAGTCGTTTGAAACGGCGCTGGAGCTTTCTGGTGGTACCGCGGTCGTCGCTGATATGGACGATCCAAAAGCGGAAGAACTGCTTTTCTCCGCCAACTTCGCCTGTCCGATTTGCGGCTACAGTATGCGTGAACTGGAACCGCGTCTGTTTTCGTTTAACAACCCGGCGGGGGCCTGCCCGACCTGTGACGGCCTCGGCGTACAGCAATATTTCGATCCTGACCGTGTGATCCAAAACCCGGAACTGTCGCTGGCAGGTGGTGCGATCCGTGGCTGGGATCGCCGCAACTTCTATTACTTCCAGATGCTGAAATCGCTGGCAGATCACTATAAGTTCGACGTCGAAGCACCGTGGGGCAGCCTGAGCGCGAACGTGCATAAAGTGGTGCTGTACGGTTCTGGCAAAGAAAACATCGAATTCAAATACATGAACGATCGTGGCGATACCTCCATTCGTCGTCATCCGTTCGAAGGCGTGCTGCACAATATGGAGCGCCGTTATAAAGAGACGGAATCCAGCGCGGTACGCGAAGAATTAGCCAAGTTTATCAGCAATCGCCCGTGTACCAGCTGCGACGGAACACGTCTGCGTCGGGAAGCACGCCACGTGTATGTCGAGAATACGCCGCTGCCTGCTATCTCCGACATGAGCATTGGTCATGCGATGGAGTTTTTCAACAATCTCAAACTCGCTGGTCAGCGGGCGAAGATTGCGGAAAAAATCCTCAAAGAGATTGGCGATCGTCTGAAATTCCTCGTTAACGTCGGTCTGAACTATCTGACACTTTCCCGCTCGGCAGAAACACTTTCCGGCGGTGAAGCCCAGCGTATCCGTCTGGCGAGCCAGATTGGCGCGGGCCTGGTTGGTGTGATGTACGTGCTCGATGAGCCGTCTATCGGCCTGCATCAGCGCGATAACGAACGCCTGCTGGGTACACTTATCCATCTGCGCGATCTCGGTAATACCGTGATTGTGGTGGAGCACGACGAAGACGCTATTCGCGCCGCTGACCACGTTATCGACATTGGCCCGGGCGCTGGTGTACACGGTGGTGAAGTGGTCGCGGAAGGTCCGCTGGAAGCGATTATGGCGGTGCCGGAGTCGTTGACCGGGCAGTACATGAGCGGCAAACGCAAGATTGAAGTGCCGAAGAAACGCGTTCCGGCGGATCCGGAAAAAGTGTTGAAGCTGACAGGCGCGCGTGGCAACAACCTGAAAGACGTGACGCTGACACTGCCAGTCGGTCTGTTTACCTGCATCACAGGAGTTTCAGGTTCCGGTAAATCGACGCTAATTAACGACACGCTGTTCCCGATTGCCCAACGTCAGTTGAATGGTGCGACCATCGCCGAACCGGCACCGTATCGCGATATTCAGGGACTCGAGCATTTCGATAAAGTCATCGATATCGACCAAAGCCCGATTGGTCGTACTCCGCGTTCTAACCCGGCGACCTATACCGGCGTGTTTACGCCTGTACGTGAACTGTTTGCGGGCGTACCGGAATCCCGCGCGCGCGGTTATACGCCAGGACGTTTCAGCTTTAACGTCCGTGGCGGTCGTTGCGAAGCCTGTCAGGGCGATGGCGTGATCAAAGTGGAGATGCACTTCCTGCCGGATATTTACGTACCGTGCGACCAGTGCAAAGGTAAACGCTATAACCGTGAAACGCTGGAGATTAAGTACAAAGGCAAAACCATCCACGAAGTGTTGGATATGACCATCGAAGAAGCGCGTGAGTTCTTCGATGCCGTACCGGCGCTGGCGCGTAAGCTGCAAACATTGATGGACGTTGGCCTGACGTACATTCGCCTCGGGCAGTCCGCAACCACGCTTTCCGGCGGTGAAGCCCAGCGCGTGAAGCTGGCGCGTGAGCTGTCAAAACGCGGCACCGGGCAGACGCTGTATATTCTCGACGAGCCGACTACCGGCCTGCACTTCGCCGATATTCAGCAACTGCTCGACGTGCTGCATAAACTGCGCGATCAGGGCAACACCATTGTGGTGATTGAGCACAATCTCGACGTAATCAAAACCGCCGACTGGATTGTCGACCTGGGACCAGAAGGCGGTAGCGGTGGCGGCGAGATCCTCGTCTCCGGTACGCCAGAAACCGTCGCGGAGTGCGAAGCATCACACACGGCACGCTTCCTCAAGCCGATGCTGTAATCCTTAAGGCCGCTTTCTGAGCGGCCTCAGATTATTGACAAAGTGCGCTTTGTTCTTGCCGGATGCGGCGTGAACGCCTTATCCGGCCTACAAAAACATGCAATTTCAATATATTGCAGGGATTACGTAGGCCTGATAAGCGTAGCGCATCAGGCAATTTTGCGTTTGTCATCATTCTCAGGCCGCTTGCTGAACGGCCTCAGATTATTAACAAAGTGCGCTTTGTTCTTGCCGGATGCGGCGTGAATGCCTTATCCGACCTACATAAACATGCAATTTCAATATATTGCAGGGATTACGTAGGCCTGATAAGCGTAGCGCATCAGGCAATTTTGCGTTTGTCATCATTCTCAGGCCGCTTGCTGAACGGCCTTTTCCTTTCAGAGTTACGCCAGCAATTTACGTTTTTCTTCCGGCAGCAAATTCACCGCCTGCTGATACGACGCATCGACCAGATAATAGATTTGCGAATCCGGCAACGAGCCGTCGAGATATACGGTGCTCCAGTGCGCTTTGTTCAGATGCCGACTGGGACGAACATCGCTATGCTGCTGTCGCAAAAGCTCGGCCAGCGCAGGGCTGGTTTTCAGCGAAACCGCTGGGCGATTTTCCACTTCTTTCACCATCGCAAACAGCACATCTTCCACTTTGATTTGCGTTGCTTTCCAGTCACTATGCACACTCTGTTCTGCGCCTGGTTTTGCCATGCAATATTGTAGCAACTCCGAAATGGTCATTTTTTACTCCCCTTGTAGTGTCGCGATAATGCGACGCGAACCGCCGTGGATGCGATGTTCCCCAAGCCATATTCCCTGCCAGGTGCCGGTCTGAATACGCCCCTGATGCACTGGCAATACGAGCGATACCCCCAGCATCGAGGATTTGATATGAGAAGGCATATCGTCTGCCCCTTCATAGTCATGCTCATAGTTTCCGTTGTCGGGAACGGTGCGGAGGAAAAAACGCTCCATGTCATAGCGTACTGTGGGGTCGCAATTCTCATTAAGTGTCAGAGAGGCGGAAGTGTGTTGCAGCAACAGGTGCAGTAAACCGACATTAACACGCGGCATATCAGCTAGTTGAGTCAGGATTTCATCCGTTACCAAATGAAACCCACGAGATTTAGCGCTAAGCGTGAGCGTCTTTTGAAACCACATGTGCTGCTCCTTGATAAAACTCTCTTAATCAGTTTGCAGCAAGACAGCGAAAGGATAAAGGTGCGATTAAAAAAACAGCATTCGGGAGAGTCAGGCGCTCTCCCGACTTATCAGTATTCTGAATTGATGATCACCTCTTCATCGAATGCACCCGCTTGTGGCAAGGGTTTGTAGGTGGAGTTGGAGGCTCGCAGAATGCGGATGCCACGGATGCCAACATCACGTGCAGCGGTAATATCGTTATCGGAATCACCATAAAAAATTCGGATATTTTTATCCTGTAGCCACTGCGTTTTTGTATTTTGTCCTGCTTTATCGCCCGCAAAAATCACCGGGTTCATACTGGTTGCAGGAATGTGAAAGTCATCAGCCAGCGTTTTTGACACTGTTTCAGTTTTCGTAGGGCTACGACCTGTCACAAAGAAAATGGTGTCGCCACGGCGGACATGCATATCAATCAGCTGACGCGCGACCTCTTTTGGAATACTAAATTCATCCCAACCGTTGTTCATCTTTTCCCAGAATGCTGGGTTTTTTAGATAATCTTCGCTTTCTGGCGAGAACGTTTTTTTGCCGCGCCAGAATCCAGGGCTGGAAAACAGAACAGTGTCATCAATATCAAACCCAACAGCCATCTGTGGGCGTCCTGCCAGACTGTTCTCAATTTGGGCGACTGAAACCCAATGAATTGGTGCCTGTTCAGCGAGTTTGGCTACGTTAGTACCCGGATTAAGCGGTGAAGGTGATGAGGCCAGGGCAACAGCGGAACTGTTTAGAGCGAACAATAAGCAAACGGCACTCAATGCCTGTGTGATCTTGCGCATATTTTTCCCTAAATAGTCAGTAAGTTAAAACTTTTTATTGTGAGATTTGTTGAAAAAACCATCTGACCATAACGCCAGCAGCGGAGGAAAGGAAGGATTATCTGCGGTTTTGTTAGAGAAAGGGAGCAGGATCACATGAGAGAAGTTCGTGTTTTTTAATAGCTTAATGTCTATCCATGGAGTAGGTATATCCATTTAGTCCGTGGTTAATATCGCTTACCAGAAGTGAGCGGCTTTATATGAGGGGCAGAATATTTCTTTCTCTCTATTCTCAATGATACTAATTATATCAACAAGTTAAAATTGAGCAGGCGGCTGTTCAACCACCTGCTAACGACATTACATCACGGCTGCAAACGCCTTCGCCACGCGATGCACATTTTGCGCATTAAGTCCGGCAACACACATGCGGCCGCTGGCAATCAGGTAAACACCAAACTCTTCACGCAGTCGGTCAACCTGAGCAGCGCTTAAACCGGTATAACTGAACATGCCGCGCTGCTTAAGCAGATAACCAAAATTGCGTTCTGGCATCTCTTTACTCAATACCTTCACCAGTTCCTGACGCATCGCCAGAATACGGGTACGCATTTCTTCCACTTCTGCCAGCCAGCTAGCTTTTAACGCCGCATCATTCAGCACCGTAGCCACCACCTGCGCACCAAAATTCGGCGGGCTGGAGTAGTTGCGGCGAACAGTTGCTTTCAACTGCCCCAGTACGCGACCTGCGGCTTCGGCATCTTCACACACCACAGAAAGACCGCCGACACGCTCACCGTAGAGGGAGAAAATTTTCGAGAATGAATTGCTCACCAGAGCAGGTAATCCGACGCTGGCGATCGCGCGAATGGCATAGGCATCTTCTTCCATACCGGCACCAAATCCTTGATAGGCAATATCGAGGAATGGGATAAGCTCGCGTGCTTTGAGAATTTCAATCACCGCATCCCACTGGTCGTTGGTGAGATCGGCGCCCGTTGGGTTATGACAACAAGGATGCAGCAGCACAATGCTGCGGGCAGGTAATGTTTTCAGCGTCGCCAACAGGTCATTAAAACGCACGCCGTTAGTCGCTTCGTCATACCAGGGGTAAGTATTCACTTCGAATCCAGCCCCAGCGAATATTGCCACATGGTTTTCCCAGGTGGGATCGCTGACCCAGACGCCTGATTCCGGGAAGTAGCGTTTCAGGAAGTCAGCGCCTACTTTTAATGCCCCCGAACCACCGAGCGTCTGAATGGTCGCCACACGCTGTTGTTGTAGCACCGGATGGTCAGCGCCAAACAGCAGCGGCGAAATGGCATGGCGATAGCTGTTCAGCCCTTCCATCGGTAAATAAAGCGAAGCGCCATGAGGTTGTGCATTCAGACGCGCTTCCGCTTCCGCGACAGCTTTTAGTTGCGGAATAATCCCGTCTTCGTTGTAGTACAGACCGATACTCAAATTCACTTTGTCGCTTCGAGTGTCTTCTTTAAAACGCTCCATAAGCGAAAGAATCGGGTCGCCAGCATAGGCGTCAACTTTTTGAAACACGCGATGGTTCTCCAGGTTTACGGGCAGGTGGTTAAAACACAATAAACCGGAAAATGGCGAAGATCGAGAGGATGTTCAGCGACGAACGGCAATTAACCAGAGGGTAAGACTGATGACAAACGCAAAACCACCAGAAGCATGACGTTTATCAGGCCTATGCGAGAATATCAATTTATTGAATTTACAAGATATTACGTGCCGGATAAGGCATTCACGCCGCATCCGGCACAGACAATCAACTATTACAGAACGATTAATCCACGTATTTCATCGCGACCCTTGACGTCAGGCGCGTGATAAGTTCGTAAGCACTCACTTTTGTTATTTCTGCGATACGCTCTACGGGCAAACCTTCACCCCATAAAATGACCTGGTCCCCAGCTTTATCCTGCGCCTGTGGACCTAAATCTACGCAAATCATATCCATCGCCACGCGACCAACAATCGGCACTTCACGACCATTAACCAGCACTGGCGTACCGGACGGCGCGGCGCGCGGGTAGCCATCGCCATAGCCCATCGCCACCACGCCAAGGCGGGTATCGCGCTCGCTAATCCAGGTGCCGCCATAGCCTACCGGTTCACCCGCTGTATGCTCACGCACGGCAATCAGGCTGGAGGTCAGAGACATCACTGGCTGGCAACCGAAATCAGCACCGGTGGAGCCATCTTCCAGCGGTGACACGCCGTAAAGAATGATGCCCGGGCGCACCCAATCAAAATGCGACTGCGGCCATAACAAAATTCCACCCGATGCGGCGATTGAACGCTTGCCGGGTTTGCCTTCGCAAAAGGTATTGAAGATATCGAGTTGTTTCTCAGTCGAGCCGCATTTTGGCTCATCAGCGCGAGCAAAGTGGCTGACAATATTCACCGGCTGACGGACGTTTTTACATTGCGTAAGACGTTGATAAAACGCCTCAGCTTGTTCCGGTAAAACGCCCAGTCGGTGCATACCGGTGTCGAGTTTCATCCAGACGGTAACTGGCTCCTCCAGACTGGCCTCTTCCAGAGCAGCAAGCTGTTCTTCGTTATGCACGGCGGTATGCAGATGTTCAGCGGAAATCGTCGGCAGATCGTCTGCTTCAAAAAAGCCTTCCAGTAACAATATAGGTTGCGTGATGCCCCCTGCTCTAAGCCGCAGGGCTTCTTCGAGACGGGCTACGCCAAAGGCGTCGGCATCAGGAAGCGTTCGCGCGGTTTCAAGAAGACCGTGACCATAAGCGTTCGCTTTCACCACCGCAACCAGTTTACTGGCGGGGGCCAGTTCACGCAGACGTTGCAAGTTGTGTCGCAGAGCGCGGCGGTTAATCACTACAGTTGCCGCTTGCATTTGTATTCCTTGATAAGTGTTTGCTTTAATTACCTAATACATAAAATAATTATTATTCGTCATCGTACTGCGGCCCCGCGTAGTTGTCGAAGCGCGACCATTGACCGTTAAAGGTCAGGCGTACCGTCCCGATTGGGCCGTTACGTTGTTTACCGATAATAATTTCCGCGATGCCTTTCAAATCACTGTTCTCGTGATAAACCTCATCACGATAGATAAACATGATCAAGTCCGCATCCTGCTCGATGGAGCCGGATTCACGCAAGTCGGAGTTGACCGGACGTTTGTCGGCACGTTGTTCCAGAGAACGGTTCAACTGGGACAGGGCCACCACCGGCACATTCAGTTCTTTTGCCAGCGCCTTCAGCGAGCGGGAGATTTCCGCAATTTCCAGCGTACGGTTGTCGGAAAGTGACGGCACACGCATCAGCTGCAGGTAGTCGATCATGATAAGCCCGATGCCGCCGTGCTCACGGGCAATACGACGCGCGCGCGAGCGCACTTCCGTTGGCGTCAGACCGGAGGAGTCATCAATATAGATGTTACGTTTCTCGAGCAAAATGCCCATCGTGCCGGAAATACGCGCCCAGTCTTCATCATCCAGTTGCCCGGTACGGATTTTGGTCTGGTCAACGCGCGACAGCGATGCCAGAGAACGCATCATAATCTGTTCCGATGGCATCTCCAGCGAGAAGATAAGTACCGGTTTATCCTGCAACATCGCCGCATTTTCGACGAGGTTCATCGCAAATGTCGTTTTACCCATCGACGGACGCGCCGCGACGATAATCAAGTCCGACGGCTGCAAACCGGCGGTTTTTTTGTTGAGATCGTCATAGCCGGTGTTTACGCCAGTAACGCCATCATGCGGCTGCTGGAACAGTTGCTCAATACGCGCCACGGTAGCGTCGAGCACATCGGCGATGTTCTTCGGCCCTTCGTCTTTATTGGCGCGACTTTCGGCAATTTTAAAGACGCGGGATTCAGCCAGGTCCAGCAGGTCTTCGCTGGTGCGCCCTTGCGGATCAAAACCGGCTTCGGCAATCTCATTAGCAACTGAGATCATCTCACGAACAACGGCACGTTCGCGCACGATGTCAGCATAAGCGCTGATGTTCGCCGCACTTGGCGTATTTTTTGACAGTTCTGCCAGATAAGCGAAACCACCGACGCTATCAAGTTGCCCCTGGCGCTCCAGCGATTCCGCCAGAGTTATCAGGTCTATCGGGCTACCACCTTCCTGCAAACGCGCCATTTCGGTAAAGATATGGCGGTGCGGACGGGTGTAGAAATCGTCTGCCACTACACGCTCGGCCACATCGTCCCAGCGTTCGTTATCCAGCATTAAACCGCCCAACACCGACTGCTCCGCTTCGATCGAGTGCGGAGGCACTTTCAGCCCGGCAACTTGTGGATCGCGTTCGCGAAGCTCAGCCTGCTGTTTGTTGAAGGGTTTATTTCCAGCCATAGTGAATGGAGTTACCTGCTGTTAAAAAGGGATAGAGAGTATAGCGAGAAACAGTTTCTCGCTACAGCATTTAACGCCCCCGTCTTCCGGTAGAAGCGCGAATTTGCAGGGTTGGGCGATAGACGTAATGGCTGAGCGGTGCGTCTGGCTGCGCAATACGCCGTAAAATTTGCTGCGCCGCCTGTTTCCCCAGAGCCAATGGTTCTACCGCAATTGTGGTTAACGGCGGGTTACTGTAAGCACAAGCCGCCACGCCATCATTACCAATCAACGAAATATCTTCCCCGGCAAATAATCCTCTTTCGCCCAGTGCCGACTCCGCGCCAAAAGCCATTAAATCGTTATAACAAATCACCGCTGTGGGTGGCGAAGGCGTATCCAACAGTTGTTGCATCAACTGGTAACCGTTGGCCTGAGTCGGTTCAGCGCGAAGCGAAAAAGCATCAGTGCTCCACGGCTGTAAATCATGATGGTTCATCGCCTCCAGGTATCCCTGATAACGCATATGGTGCGTAAGTCCCCCAATAAACACGATGTCTCTGTGCCCTTGTTGAATGAGATATTCCGTAGCTTCCCGGACGCCTGCGTGGCTGTCCACGCCAACGTAATCGACGGGCAATTGTTGCCAGTCCAGAGGGCGCATTGTGATTAATAAGGGTGTGGAACTGTTGGCATAACGCTGTAAATCGGCTTCTGAGGTGCTGTTTACTGGACAGAGGACAATGCCCGCGACGTGGTGTTCCAGCAAGGTATCAAGTACCTGTTTTTGCCGATCGCTACGCTGGGAGGTATTGGACATTACGGTGATAAAACCGTGCTCCGCCAGCGTGATCTCAAGGCCCATTGTAAATTCAGCGAAAAAAGGGTTGGTCAAATCATCAATCACCACGCCGATAGTCAGCGATTTTTGCGAACGCAGATTGGCAGCAAAACGGTTATAGACATAGCCTAATTGCTCAATGGCTTGCTGGACTTTTTGTTGCGTCTCTTTTTTGATAAGCGGACTGTCGTTGAGTACCAGCGACACGGTCGATTTCGAAACGCCAGCCGCACGTGCAACATCGGTTAATGTTACCCGCTTTCTTCCTGTATCCGACTTCGCCATGACTACTCCAACCCCCATAAGATCAAGGCATTTACTTTATCATAATCTCCTTTTACTCATGCGATCCGTTAACGTCGGGGATCGCAGGAGATCGTCGTTTCGATCACAGATTCATACTTCCCTTGTTGTGTTTTTTGCACGCCAATCGTACAAATTACGCATAAATTAGATCGTTCCAATTAATTTATAATTACTATCATATTGTTTTACATGCATATTTTTAATTATTTTTATATCGAAATAAGGAAATTATTATGTGCTCTGTACGCACGATCACTGCATCGGAAGCTGCAGATTTGATTGCTGATGGCGCAGTTGTCACCGTCTCCTCCTCCAGTGGAATGGGGTGTCCGGATGCCGTGCTGGCAGCAATAGGTGAACGCTTTCAACATGCCGGACATCCGCAAAACATCACCAGCATCCACCCTATCGCCGCAGGTGATATGTATGGCGTAAAAGGCATCGATCATCTGGCGCAATCGGGTTTACTGGCAAAAGTGATCGCTGGCTCCTACCCCTCCGGGCCATCATCAATGACGCCTCCGCTAATCTGGCAAATGATCAATGACAACGCGATCCCCGCCTGGAATCTGCCTTCCGGGATCTTATTTGATATGCACCGGGAAGCGGCGGCTCATCGTCCTGGCGTGCTGACACAAACAGGCATGGATACCTATGTGGATCCCCTGTTGCAGGGCGGCGCAATGAATGAAAAAGCGGCGCAACAATCTCTGGTTGAACGTGTTCGATTTGCTAACGACGACTGGCTGTTTTTCCCCAGCATCGTGCCCCAGGTAGCGATCATTCGCGCTACCACTGCCGATGAACGCGGCAACCTGACTTATGAACATGAAGGGGCTTATCTTGGGCCACTGGAACAGGCCACAGCTGTTCGCAATAACGGTGGCATCGTAATTGCGCAGGTAAAACGGCAGGTTGCCGCCGGAAGTCTGAAACCAAAAGAGGTGCGTATTCCGGGTGTACTGGTGGATTACATCGTGATTGCGCCGGAACAAACACAAACCACGCAAACACAATACGAACCTGCCATTTCCGGCGAAATCAGTCGTCCGCTGTCCGCCTTTCGTTATATGGAACATGGCCCGGCGCGGGTTATTGCCCAGCGAGTCGCGCAAGAACTACAAAGTGGAGATGCGGTAAATATTGGCTTTGGTATTTCTGCCAATGTACCGCGTATTTTACTGGAACAAGGTCGCCACGGTGATGTCACCTGGCTGCTGGAACAGGGCGCAATTGGCGGAGTTCCACTACTGGAATTTCAATTCGGCTGCACCTCTAATGCAGAAGCATTTTTACCCTCTCCCCAGCAGTTCACCTATTTCCAGGGCGGGGGTTTTGATCTCACTCTGATGTCATTTTTACAAATCGGCGCAGATGGCTCAGTAAACGTCTCGCATCTGCCTGCCCGTCCACATGTCACTGCCGGATGCGGTGGGTTTATTGATATCACTTCACATGCGAAGCGAATTATTTTCTCTGGCTTTTTCAATGCTGGTGCCCAGCTGCAACTGGATGATGGTCAGCTGCGTATCATTAAAGAAGGCAAAGCCAAAAAGCTGGTGCAAGAAGTCGCCCACGTGACGTTCTCCGGCAAACGCGCAATAAGACTCGGGCAGCAAGTGCAGTACATCACTGAACGCTGCGTTCTGGAATTAACACCAGACGGGCTACTGGTCACAGAAATTGCCCCTGGTATTGATCCTGAACGCGACATTCTCGCCCAAAGCGATGCCCCACTCCGTCTGGCAGACGATCTCAAGCTAATGAATCCCCACTATTTTCAACAAGGACGTCACCATGAATAACGGCACTATTGACCTCCAGCGCAACGGTTTCATTGCCACTCTGGTGATTAATCGTCCGGCGAAACTCAACGCATTAACCCCGGAGATGCTTGAACAGCTGCTGACACATTGCCACACGTTGGAAACGGATTCGGAGATCCGCGTGGTTCTGCTGACCAGCGCCAGTGAAAAAGCGTTTTGTGTCGGTGCGGATATTCATCGCTGGACCTCTCTTTCTGCACTTGATATGTGGCGCAACTGGATCCGCCGCGGTCATCAGGCATTTGACGCTCTGGCACAACTGCCACAACCCGTAATCGCCCTGGTGCACGGACTGGCTTATGGCGGTGGTCTGGAACTGGCTGCTACCGCCGATATCCGTATTTGTAGCGCCGAGGCTCGGATGGCGCTACCAGAAACCGGACTGGCGACAGTGCCTGGCTGGTCAGGAACGCAGCGGCTGACGGCACTACTTGGGCGTTCACTGGTGAAAGAACTGGTATTTACCGGCGAACCACTAGATGCACAGCGTGCGCTGTCCTGCGGGCTGGTGAATCGTGTTGTCGCCAGGGAAACGTTACACGACGCCGGGCTGCAACTGGCACAACGTATCGCCCAACGTGCTCCGGTTGCTGTGCAGATCGCCAAGCAAGTTATCGATGCCGGAGAAGGTATTGCCGTTGCCTCGACGCTTGAAGCGCTTGCTGGCGCTTTTTCCGCCACTACTGAAGATGCTCGTGAAGGAAGTCAGGCATTCGCCGAGAAGCGTCTCCCGCACTTTCAGGCGCGCTGAAAGCCTCTTACAAGGAAAGAAAGATAATGAATATGACAACCTCTGTTCCCCAAACGCCTTCTTTATTCCGGCGAATAATGACAAAACTTGCGGCCTTTGCGCCTGGCATCTTTCTTATTGGCTACAGCATTGGGACAGGCAGTATCACCACTATGGCGAAAGCGGGTGCAAACTATGGCGTCTCGCTGATGTGGGCCGTGGCGCTTTCTTGCATTGTTACCTGGTTTTTAATCCGTATTTATGGTCGTTATGCTTCCGTCACAGGTGAACGCGCGTTGACTGCATTTCGTCGCCATATCCATCCTGGCGTTGCTATGTTGTTTCTGATCGGGTTAACCGTTGCCGTCAGTGGTTCCATTATGGGGGTAATGGGCATTCTGGCGGATGTAATGGCAACATGGTCCACGACCTGGTTTAGTGGCGGTATCTCAGCACTCGCATGGGCTATCGCGATGGTCATTATGATTAACGTGATGCTCTGGACCAACAGCAACGCCGGGTTCGACAAAATCCTCTCCGCGCTGGTTGGCATTATGGGGCTGGCGTTTGTGATTAATTTTTTCATTATGATGCCGCCGGTCGCAGATCTGCTGGCCGGATTTATTCCGTCTGTTCCCGATCCTGTCGCTGGCGATAACAGTACGCCATTTCTGATAATTTCTGGCATGGTGGGTACAACCGTAGCGCCAGCAATGTTTCTTATGCGCACGACTCTGGTAAAAAGTAATGGTTGGGGTGTGGACAATCTGCCTCATCAAAATCGTGATGCCATTGTCAGTGCAGGAATGATGTTCATCATCAGTGCGGCGGTGATGGCTGCGGCTGCGGGTACGTTGTATCAAACTGGCACAGGTTTAAATAACGCCTCGCAAATGGTCATTATTCTCGAACCTATTGCTGGCTCGGCTGCCGTGGGACTATTTGTTATTGGTATTGTTGCTGCCGGGCTTTCCAGTCAGTTCCCGAATTTACTGTTAACGCCCTGGCTGCTGGCTGACTGGCGTGATACCAGCAACGAAGTTAGCCCAGGTTACCGTATCCTGATGACGGTTATGTCTCTGCTTTGTCTGGTTGTGCCGCTGTTCCACGCACGCCCGGTATTGGTGATGATTGCCAGCCAGGCCTTTAACGCCATTATTCTGCCGCTGACTGTTTTATGTATGTTCTGGCTGGCGAACAAGCCTTCGTTAATGGGCGAATATCGTTGCTCACGCTGGGAAAACGTCATGTTTATTGCCATAAGCGCATTTACGCTAATCATGGGCTATATGGCAATGAGCGGCTTAATCGAAAGTCTGATGAAATAGGTGGGACGCAATGATTGACGAAACGCTAACGGCGCTCACTGATATCAAAATGCCCCATTACGCACCGCTGGCTCAAGCCAGCGGTAGTATCGACCTTAACGGCGCCATTTTACCTGAGTACCGCTGCAACACGCTGGTGCTAGGCAGTGGTGCTGCCGGATGGCGAGCTGCCGTCGAGCTGAAACGGCAAAATATCGATGTCATGGTCGCTTCCAGCAAAGTTTTCTGGGGCACTTCCGCCTGTTCTGGTTCTGATAAACAAACTCTCCACACCGCCAATACCCGTGCAAATGGTGACCATTTTCTGGCATTAAGTGACACTCTGGCGGCGGGCGGTTCGATGGATCATGACACTGCCTATGTTGAAGCCGTCGGCTCAGTGAACACCTGTGAAGTACTGAAATATCTGGGTCTGGATCTGCCAGAAGATCTCTTTGGCGCAACGTTGCGTTATCAAACCGATCACGATGAGTTCGGTCGCGCCACCAGTTGCGGCCCACGAACTTCTCGCCTGATGGTTAAAGTTCTGGCTCTGGAGGCAATGCGCCTTAATATTCCTCTGCGCGATCACACAACGGCGATTCGTATCCTGACCCGCGGTGAAGGAGAAAACAGACGAGTCGTAGGGGTGATCGCTATCGATAAAGCCTGTCGGGATAATCCCTGGCGAATGATAGTGATTCGCTGCCAACATCTGGTTTTAGCCACGGGCGGGCCAGGTGAACTTTATCGTGACAGTGTCTATCCGGTGAACTGTTTTAGTGCGTTGGGCATGGCGTTGGAAGCAGGTATAAGCCTGGTGAATCTTACGGAGAGTCAGTTTGGTATCGGTACACCGCGCAGCCAATTTCCGTGGAATCTTTCCGGTACTTACATGCAAGCGATGCCGCGCATCTACTCGCAGGACCACTCCGGACGTCAGTATAATTTTCTGGCAGCTTATTACCCCACGACTCGTATGCTGGCCTCCGCGATATTTCGCAAAGGTTACCAGTGGCCGTTTCACGCGGAACGAATGCTGGAATATGGCTCCAGCCTGCTGGATGTCGCGGTGTATGAGGAGACACAAAAAGGGCGCGATGTTTTCCTCGATTTTCTGCGGGAACCCGAACCCGCAGCGGACGGAACGCCATTCAACCTGCGGGAACTGGATGATGATGTCATCGACTATCTGCAACAAAATCACGCCCTGCTGGCGCAACCGCTGGCGCGATTAACACAGATGAATCCTCTGGCTATTCGTTTGTATCAGATGCATGGTCATGATCTCACAGCCTCACCGCTAAAATTTACGCTAAACAATCAACATCTTAATGGCGGAATTGATGTTGATATTTGGGGGCGTACATCGCTAACTGGTTGTTATGCTGCCGGAGAAAATGCCGGAACACATGGTGTGACGCGTCCTGGTGGGTCGGCGCTCAATGCCGGGCAAGTTTTCGCCCGCCGCTGTGCATTGCATATTGCTCATCAGAAAAGTCAGGACCTCCCTCTCGAGAGGCAACAAATTCTCAGCACGATTAATGAGGCGCAACAGTTCCTGAATCAGGGGCTGCTGCGCGACGACGTGCGAGAAACGATACAAAATACCATGAGCCACCATGCTGCAATTTTGTGTCATACGCAGGGGATCAACACTGCCGCGCAAACCATAGCAACACTTTGTGAAGATATTCGCCGGGAAGGCATTCAAAGCAATGAAAACAGCCTCGCCCAATCTTTCCAGTGGCGGCAAAGTGCGCAACTGGCGCTGGCTGTACTGCGCTCTTTACAATGCTATATCGAAAATGGTGGCGGGAGCCGTGGCGCCAGGGCTGTCTATGATGGCGAAGCCGGTATCGCACCGCAAACGCCAGGTGGGCCACTCCTGACCTGGCGTTTTCGACCAGAAAATCAGGATGCCCGGCAATACATGATTTGTGTTTGTCTGGAAGCTAATGATTGCCATGCCTGGATTCGCTTGTGCCGTGAGCGGGGCGTATTAACGCTAACCAACTTTGAGCGCCAGTGGCAAAACTGGATTGCGGCGACGCTGTTTCAATACTGACCAGAGATATTCCGGGTTGTGACCACAGCCCGGAAAAAATCCCCGCGCGGCCCGGCGACTACTGTTAGGCTTAAAACAGATATGTCGCTCAGTAAAGGAGTTTAAATGGCAACACGCATCGAATTTCACAAGCACGGTGGCCCGGAAGTTCTGCAAGCCGTGGAGTTCACGCCTGCCGATCCGGCGGAGAATGAAATCCAGGTCGAAAATAAAGCCATTGGCATTAATTTTATCGACACGTATATCCGCAGCGGCCTTTATCCGCCGCCATCGCTGCCCAGTGGATTAGGCACAGAAGCGGCTGGCATCGTGAGCAAAGTCGGTAGCGGCGTGAAGCATATTAAAGCAGGCGATCGCGTGGTTTATGCACAGTCAACGTTAGGGGCTTACAGCTCTGTGCATAACGTCAATGCCGATAAAGCCGCAATTCTTCCCGCGGCGATCTCTTTTGAGCAAGCCGCTGCATCATTCCTGAAAGGCTTAACGGTTTATTATCTGCTACGCAAAACGTATGAAATCAAACCTGACGAACAGTTCCTGTTCCATGCGGCTGCTGGCGGCGTGGGCTTAATTGCCTGTCAGTGGGCAAAAGCCTTAGGGGCAAAACTTATTGGCACCGTGGGAACGGCGCAAAAAGCGCAAAGCGCCTTAAAAGCCGGGGCATGGCAGGTCATTAACTATCGCGAAGAGAATCTGGTCGAGCGGTTAAAAGAGATCACCGACGGCAAGAAAGTGCGCGTAGTGTACGATTCCGTGGGCAGAGATACCTGGGAACGCTCGCTGGATTGCCTGCAACGTCGCGGTTTAATGGTCAGTTTTGGCAACTCATCAGGCGCGGTGACGGGTGTGAACTTAGGCATTCTCAATCAGAAAGGCTCGCTGTATGTGACACGCCCTTCCCTGCAAGGCTATATCACCACGCGGGAAGAGTTAACTGAAGCCAGTAATGAACTGTTTTCTTTGATTGCCAGCGGCGTAATTAAAGTGGATGTCGCAGAACATCAGAAGTACCCGCTGAAGGATGCGCGGCGTGCGCATGAGATTCTGGAAAGCCGGGCGACGCAGGGTTCCAGCTTACTGATTCCATAAAGAAATTGGGCTTCCACCTGGGAAGCCCTTTCTTTTATAGTTCGGCTGTATGTAGGGTACAGCTCGATGAATTTGTTTGACGCGCAATAGTGACAGATTTGATTATCAATTCCTATTTTGTTCTAAGGATAAAACCCGAGGTTGTGATCATCCGCACAATCCCTTAGTAACGCCAGCGGTCATAACGCTGATATTTAGGCACTTTTGGCGCTTTAATCGCCTTGATCACCCACACTACAGCAATCGCCAACAGCAGCCACGGCAGCAACTTAATCATCAATGCCAGCATCCCACCGAGGAACATAATGGCCGTCGCCACAACCAGCGCAGCGATAATGCCCAGCAATGAAACGCCGGTGACCATCAACATGACAAAAAAGCCAATCACAAAAAGTAGTTCCAGCATGATGTTCTCCCAAAAATGAAATCTCTTGCTGGCTTTACAAGAATCATGCCAGAAATAACATATTGATTTATCAACAAAACGCCCGCGTCGAAGCGCAGGGCGTGGTGAATTTGACTACTTTGTGGTGAAAAATTAACGCTTATCCGCTACCAGTTTGAGCGCATGTTCCAGCACGTTAATGTCAGCGCCCGCTTTATGGGCATTTTCACTTAAATACCGCCGCCACTGCCGCGCACCAGGAATCCCCTGGAACAGCCCCAGCATATGCCGGGTGATATGACCGAGATACGTCCCCTGGCTGAGTTCACGCTCAATGTACGGATACATAGCGCGTACCACCGCCACCGGATCGGCATCGGTATCCGAGGAACCAAATATCTCTCGATCCACCGCCGCCAGAATGCCTGGGTTTTGATACGCTTCACGCCCGACCATCACGCCATCCATATGTTGCAGGTGTGCTTTAGCCTCTTCCAGTGACTTGATGCCGCCGTTAATCGACATAGTCAGATGCGGGAAATCACGCTTCAGTTGATAGACACGCGGGTAATCGAGCGGCGGGATCTCACGGTTTTCTTTCGGACTTAAACCAGAAAGCCAGGCTTTGCGCGCATGGATAATAAACATCTCGCATTCGCCTTTGCCGGAAACAGTGTCGATAAAATCACAGAGAAATTCATAGCTGTCCTGGTCGTCAATGCCAATACGCGTTTTCACCGTCACTGGAATCGACACAACATCGCGCATCGCTTTTACGCAGTCAGCCACCAGTTGCGCATTCCCCATCAGGCACGCGCCAAACATGCCGTTCTGTACCCGGTCTGACGGGCAGCCGACATTCAGGTTGATCTCATCATATCCGCGCGCTTCTGCCAGCTTCGCACACTGCGCCAGCGCCGCCGGATCGCTACCGCCCAACTGCAACGCCACCGGATGCTCTTCTTCACTGTATGCCAGGTAATCACCTTTACCGTGAATAATCGCCCCTGTGGTCACCATTTCGGTATAGAGCAGCGTATTACGGGAGAGCAGACGCAGGAAATAACGGCAGTGTCTGTCCGTCCAGTCGAGCATAGGAGCAATAGAGAAACGGTATGCGGGATAAGCGGTTTGTGATTCTGCTGACATGGCGATTTTTTAAGCATCTGGTGAATTGGGGGCGCTACTATAGCATAACGAATATGCGATCAGGCAATGTGGCAGCTTCGATGCCCGGTTGTCGGTGTTTAAGTGAGAATTATGGTAAAGTAAGGACATTTTTAACCCCACTTTCGAGGTGCACAATGGAAAAGACCACAACGCAGGAGTTATTGGCGCAGGCTGAAAAACTCTGCGCGCAGCGTAATGTGCGCCTGACTCCGCAACGTCTCGAAGTGCTGCGCCTGATGAGCCTGCAAGAAGGGGCTATCAGCGCCTACGATCTACTTGATTTGCTGCGCGAAGCCGAGCCACAAGCCAAGCCGCCGACGGTTTATCGCGCGCTCGATTTTCTGCTTGAACAAGGTTTTGTGCATAAGGTGGAATCCACTAACAGTTATGTGCTCTGTCATCTGTTCGATCAGCCCACCCATACGTCAGCCATGTTTATTTGCGATCGCTGCGGCGCAGTGAAAGAAGAGTGTGCAGAAGGCGTGGAAGACATTATGCATACGCTGGCGGCAAAAATGGGGTTTGCCCTGCGGCATAATGTGATTGAAGCACATGGACTCTGTGCGGCATGTGTGGAAGTTGAAGCGTGTCGTCATCCTGAACAGTGCCAGCATGATCACTCTGTGCAGGTTAAGCAGGTTAAAAAGAAACCGCGTTAAGAGGGCGTACATCCTTGTACACGTCGGGCAGGAGGGATTAATTACCAGCGGTAATCATGGCGTTTTTCCCAGCTATCAACCTCTTTTTCTGCCTGATCTTTCTGGTAACCGTAACGTTCCTGGATTTTACCCACTAACTGGTCACGCTTACCTTCAATGACCGTCATGTCATCATCGGTCAGTTTGCCCCATTGCTCTTTCACTTTACCTTTGAACTGTTTCCAGTTACCGCCGACTTCGTCTTTATTCATATTCAAATCCTCATCGTTAGGTGGTGAATGAGAGTACGCTCACTTTTCTTCTGAACGTGGGATTAAGTGTAGTCAGGAATTTGGCTTAGGATTATTTATTCAGAATTTTTAACCGTCACGTTGCTGAAAACCAGGTTCCATTACGCCAGTGACGACGCCAGATAACCGCCAGTGAAAGCCCGCGCAGCGCCAGAAAGACGGTTAACGCCAGCCATAAACCATGGTTACCCAACCACGGCAACGTCAGTAGCGTCAAAGCGAACCCTGCTGCTGCGACTGCCATACTATTGCGCATTTCGGCAGCGCGCGTTGCGCCAATAAACATACCATCCAGCAGATAACACCAGACTCCTACCAGCGGTAAAATAACCTGCCAGATTAGGTAGCGATCGGCCAGATTCTGGATCTGAGTTAACGACGTTAGCAACGCGATGATATGTTCACCCGCCAGCAAATAAACCACCGAAAACAACAATGCCACGATCCCCGACTGGCGGCACGCTGCGCGCCAGACATCCAGTAACTGGCTACCGTCGCGCGCACCATACGCCTGACCGGAGTGGGCTTCAACCGCGTAGGCAAAACCATCCAGCGCATAGGCTGTAAAGGTGAGTAACGTCATCAGGACTGCGTTGACGGCGATAATATCGCTCCCCAGTCGCGCGCCAAGTACGGTGATCGCGCCGAAACAGAGTTGCAACAACAGCGAGCGCAGCATGATATCGCGGTTAAGCGCCAGCAAGCGACGGAAGTTTCCTCGCCAGGCAGTTTTCAGCATTTCGCCGGAGATGCCACGTAGTTTGAGGATTTTACGCACCATTAGCAGACCAATCAGCAATGTTGCATATTCCGCAATAACCGTCGCCAGCGCCGCACCCTGCACGTTCATATGCAGCCCCATCACCAGCCAGACATCCAGCACAATGTTGAGGATATTGCCAACCACTAACAAAATCACTGGCGCGCGGGCATATTGCACGCCGAGCAACCAGCCGAGCAGCACCAGATTCGCCAGCGACGCCGGTGCGCTTAACCAGCGGATTGCAAGAAATCGCCGCGCCTGTTCCAGAACCGCTTCGCTACCACCAACAATATGCAGCGCCAGCTCGATAATCGGCGTACGCAGTAACGCAATCAACGCTCCGGCCCCCAGAGCCAGCAGCAACGGCTGCACCAGTGCACGCGCCAATGCCTGAGGATTTTTGGCACCATAAGCCTGTGCAGTAAGCCCGGTAGTGCTCATACGCAAAAACAGCAACAGCATAAAGAGAAAACTGGTCGCCGTTGCGCCAACCGCCACGCCGCCCAGATAAACCGGACTATCAAGATGACCAATGACCGCCGTATCAACCAGTCCCAGCAAGGGAACGGTGATATTGGAGAAAATCATGGGTAAAGCCAGATGCCAGAGTGCCTTATCAGATGAAGTGAGGAATGCCATGCAGACAAGCCTGATGAAGAGAGATTAAAAACAAACCGCGATGCCAGGCGGCATCGCGGTATCAGAGATAGATTACAGCCAGTCGCCGTTGCGAATAACACCAACCGCCAGCCCTTCAATGCTGAAGCTCTGCTGACGAAGGTCAACGACAATGGGTTTAAACTCGCTATTTTCTGGCAGAAGTTCGACTTTATTACCCTGTTTTTTCAGACGCTTAACGGTAACTTCGTCATCTATACGCGCGACAACGACCTGACCATTACGCACATCCTGGGTTTTATGCACTGCCAGCAAGTCGCCGTCCATAATGCCGATATCTTTCATCGACATCCCACTGACGCGCAGCAGGAAATCGGCATTCGGTTTGAACAGGGAAGGATCGACCTGATAATGACCTTCAATATGCTGCTGCGCCAGAAGCGGTTCACCGGCAGCCACACGGCCCACCAGCGGCAACCCTTCTTCCTCTTCCTGCAACAGACGAATCCCGCGCGATGCGCCGGAAACAATTTCAATAACGCCTTTGCGTGCCAGCGCCTTCAGATGTTCTTCTGCCGCATTTGGGGAACGGAACCCCAAACGCTGCGCGATTTCCGCACGCGTCGGCGGCATACCTGTCTGGCTGATGTGATCACGGATGAGATCAAACACCTCTTGTTGCCTGGCCGTTAACGCTTTCATTCCGCCCCCTGGGTGTATATACAGTTATGCTGTGAGTATATACAGCAAAAGGTGATTTTGGAACCATAAACTACACAATAAACCAGAGATTTATCGAATTCTGGAAGGGTTATCCAAAATGCGACCATAACAGAATGCACCAAGTAATCACGGCGACGATAATGGCGATCAGCACCGCGGCAGAGCCCATATCTTTCGCCCGCCCGGAAAGCTCATGGTATTCAGAGCCAATACGGTCAACCACCGCTTCGATGGCACTATTGAGAATTTCCACAATCATCACCAGCATGACAGAACTAATAAGCAATACTCGGGTTATTGCATCCACATCCAGCCAACAGGCAATAACAACTGCCAACAATACCGCGACACCTTCCTGACGGAATGCCGCTTCGTTGCTCCATGCGGCACGTAAACCTTTCCAGGAATAGCCAGCAGCTTTGATAATTCGGGTGAATCCAGTGGTATTATTGGCCATCGAAAGAACCTTTTTACATTATGAGCGTCAATATCAGTGTACCGTTGAATCCGAAGATTACGGTTAGCGTAACGTCGCGCGAAACATGAGCGGATACCACAGAATTTCCCATGACTTTCTGCTATCCTTCCCGCGCATTTGCATTATTAACCAGAGGCTTTACATCGTTTATGTCCGGCTGGCCACGAATTTACTACAAATTACTGAATTTACCATTAAGCATCCTGGTAAAAAGCAAGTCTATTCCGGCAGATCCTGCCCCGGAACTGGGACTGGATACCTCTCGTCCAATTATGTACGTTTTACCGTACAACTCAAAAGCGGATTTGCTGACGTTGCGCGCCCAGTGCCTGGCGCACGACCTGCCTGACCCATTAGAGCCGCTGGAAATAGACGGCACGTTACTACCGCGCTATGTGTTTATTCATGGCGGGCCGCGTGTTTTCACCTATTACACACCGAAAGAAGAGTCTATTAAGCTGTTCCACGACTATCTCGATCTGCACCGCAGCAACCCAAATCTGGATGTGCAGATGGTGCCGGTATCGGTGATGTTTGGTCGTGCGCCGGGGCGCGAAAAAGGTGAAGTTAACCCGCCACTGCGCATGCTCAACGGCGTACAGAAATTTTTCGCCGTGCTATGGCTCGGTCGCGACAGTTTTGTGCGCTTCTCTCCGTCAGTTTCGCTGCGCCGTATGGCGGATGAACACGGCACGGATAAAACCATCGCCCAAAAACTGGCACGCGTGGCGCGTATGCACTTTGCCCGCCAGCGTCTGGCTGCCGTAGGGCCGCGCCTGCCAGCTCGTCAGGATCTGTTTAACAAACTGCTCGCCTCCCGCGCCATTGCCAAAGCGGTAGAAGACGAAGCGCGCAGCAAAAAAATCTCCCATGAAAAAGCGCAGCAGAATGCTATTGCACTGATGGAAGAGATTGCTGCGAACTTCTCTTACGAGATGATCCGCCTGACTGACCGTATTCTGGGCTTCACCTGGAACCGACTTTATCAGGGCATCAACGTCCATAACGCCGAGCGCGTTCGCCAGTTGGCCCACGACGGTCATGAGCTAGTGTATGTGCCTTGCCACCGCAGCCACATGGACTACCTGCTGCTTTCTTACGTGCTGTATCACCAGGGGCTGGTGCCGCCGCATATCGCCGCCGGGATCAACCTGAATTTCTGGCCTGCCGGGCCGATTTTCCGCCGTCTGGGTGCATTCTTTATTCGCCGCACGTTTAAAGGCAATAAACTCTATTCCACGGTTTTCCGTGAGTATCTCGGCGAACTGTTCAGCCGTGGTTATTCCGTCGAGTACTTTGTGGAAGGCGGTCGTTCGCGTACAGGCCGTTTGCTGGACCCGAAAACCGGTACGCTGTCGATGACCATTCAGGCGATGCTGCGTGGCGGCACACGTCCGATTACGCTGATTCCGATCTACATCGGTTATGAGCACGTCATGGAAGTGGGTACTTACGCCAAAGAACTGCGCGGGGCAACGAAAGAGAAAGAGAGCCTGCTGCAGATGCTGCGCGGTTTAAGCAAGCTGCGTAATCTCGGTCAGGGCTATGTCAACTTCGGTGAACCAATGCCGTTGATGACCTACCTTAACCAGCACGTGCCAGACTGGCGTGAATCTATCGATCCCATCGAAGCGGTGCGTCCGGCCTGGTTAACGCCGACGGTCAATAACATTGCTGCCGATCTGATGGTACGCATTAACAACGCGGGCGCCGCAAACGCCATGAACCTGTGCTGTACTGCGCTGCTGGCGTCACGTCAGCGCTCACTCACCCGCGAGCAGTTAACCGAGCAACTCAACTGCTATCTGGATTTGATGCGCAACGTGCCTTACTCCACGGACTCTACCGTTCCTTCAGCCAGTGCCAGCGAGCTTATCGATCACGCGCTGCAGATGAACAAGTTTGAAGTTGAGAAGGATACGATCGGCGACATCATCATTCTGCCGCGCGAGCAAGCAGTGCTGATGACCTACTATCGCAACAACATTGCGCATATGTTGGTGCTGCCTTCGCTGATGGCGGCAATTGTCACCCAGCATCGCCACATCTCCCGCGACGTATTGATGGAGCACGTCAATGTGCTGTATCCGATGCTGAAAGCGGAGCTGTTCCTGCGCTGGGAGCGCGACGAGTTGCCGGGCGTTATTGATGCGCTGGCGAATGAAATGCAACGCCAGGGGCTGATTACGCTGCAAGATGATGAATTGCATATCAACCCAGCGCATTCCCGCACGCTTCAGTTGCTGGCCGCAGGCGCGCGCGAAACGCTGCAACGTTATGCCATCACTTTCTGGCTGCTGAGCGCCAACCCGTCGATCAACCGCGGTACGCTGGAGAAAGAGAGCCGCACCGTGGCGCAACGTCTCTCCGTGCTTCACGGCATCAACGCGCCAGAGTTCTTCGACAAAGCAGTATTCAGTTCTCTGGTACTGACGCTGCGTGATGAAGGGTATATCAGCGACAGCGGCGACGCCGAACCGACAGAGACGATGAAGGTCTATCAGTTGCTGGCGGAGTTGATTACGTCAGATGTACGTTTGACGATTGAGAGTGCGACGCAAAGCGAAGGGTAATCGGTGAGAGTTGCCGGATGCGGCGCAAACGCCTTATCCGGCCGACCATAATCTGCAAATTCAATAAATTGCGATGTGTTGTGTAGGCCTGATAAGCGCAGCGCATCAGGCAGCCCAGAAGAAAGCCGGATGATCATCCGGCTTTTTTACATCATCAGAAATGCCAGTAACTCATTGCCAGCCCTAAAAACAGCACCAGGCCAACATAGTTATTATTCATAAATGCTTTAAAGCAGGCTTCACGCTCGCGGTTGGCAATCAGTTTTTGTTGATAAACAAACAGAGCGCCAGCCACCAGAATTGACCAGTAATATCCCCAGCCTAAGCCATTTAACTCACCGATGATTGCCATCAGCGCCAGTACGCCAATCTGCAAAATACCGATAATCAACTTATCGTATTGGCCGAACAGAATTGCGGTGGATTTAATGCCAATCTTCACGTCATCGTCACGGTCGACCATCGCATATTGCGTGTCGTAAGCCACCGCCCACAGAATATTGGCAAGGAACATCAGCCAGCAGCTTAACGGCACCGATTCACTCACAGCGGCAAAAGCCATTGGAATCGACCAACCAAACGCCGCACCCAGCACCACTTGCGGTAAATGGGTATACCGCTTCATAAACGGGTAAACCCACGCCAGCGCCAGTCCGGCAATCGACAACAGAATGGTCATCGTGTTCAGTGTCAATACCAGTAAGAACGAAATCAGCACCAGCACCACAAATAGCGTTCGCGCCTCTTTCTCCGTAACCGCACCGCTGGGAAGTGGTCGGTTTGCCGTGCGCTTAACATGGCCGTCAAACTTACGGTCAGCATAGTCATTCACCACGCAACCGGCGGCGCGCATCAGCCAGACGCCTGCGACAAACACCGCCAGGATCCAGAGTTGGGGAACACCTGGGGTCGCCACCCACAGCGCCCACAACGTTGGCCAGAGCAGCAGTAACGCGCCAATTGGCTTATCCGTACGCATTAAGCGGTGAAACGCCAGCAGCTTATTTTGCGTCAGACTCCACTCCATATTTTTTTCCTCTTAGTACAACGGTGACGCCGGTAAAAACAGCTCGGTCAGCAGCAGTGGCTTACCGCTTAATCGCAGGCGGGAACGTCGCCCCCACAATCCGGCATCACGGCCTATCTCAATAAAGTCCCGGGTTAATGTCGATGATGTGAACAGATAGCGGCCTAACGGCGTTTTACCTAATTTTTGTAACGCCAGCTCGGGGCCACTTAACGTTGACACAGGAACGACGGTACGTCCGGCGAGCCAGGGTTCACCATCAGCACATAACAATATTTCTCGTAACCAGTAACGGGGCTCTTTCGGCAGCAGCGGTAATTCTTCGGGGATTTCATTCTGCTCGACAAACCCTTCGCGGATCATCGTTACGCTCACCGTTTTTCCCTGCTGTTCAAAACGTTTAGTCATGGAATCTTCCAGCAACAACCAGTCGAGCAGTTGCGGTTCCAGCGCAGGAATCTCTGCAAAATAGCGCAGCGCACGCAGTTGCGTTAACGCGGGGTGTGACATGCCGAACTCTCCGTTACATAACGTAAAGGCATTGTATCGCAGAAAAGCGATAACGGGAGATGTAAAGCATATTAAGTGATCTAATACGCAACAAAAACGCAACAATCACTGGGAGGGAGAAAAAAAGGTGCGCCCGAAGACGCACCAGTTGTTGCAAAATCAGCACTGTGGGGCGTACTTACCCCTTGCCTTTTACACTGCTGATAAAGGTGGAACGGGCAGATGTCGATCCCAGGCGTTCAGCTTCATCAAGCAGTTTTAACGCCTTATCAACATCACCTTTCGCGACAGCGTTTTTGATCGCGGTATTAAAATAACTTTCCGTGTCGTTGAGCATCGGTTCGCTTTTCTTCACCGGTGCCGGAGCGGGTGCAGCCACGGCGGGTGCCGTCGTGTTACCTACCGTAACCGGAGCTGGAGCGGAAGAACCAAATAACGGCCCCACCAACACGCTGGAGCTGGAGTTGGTTTTCACTTTCAGTTTCAGCAGACCATCAGTGGTATGACGGGCAACCGGATCTGGAATATCTGGCACCGAGTTACCGACACCTTTGGCATAGGCTTTTGCCGGGTCGAGCAGTTGCGTCGTCTGCTGGAGATCTTTTTCCGTGGTAAAGACCAGAACATACAGTTTTTGCTGCCCCAGTGCTGGTGTCAGGCGCATCACTCCTTCCAGACGATCGGCGCTCATGACGCCAGGTTCCTGGTAAGTGAAATAACTGCTGGGGAAGAAGGCAGATGGCGTCATGTTTTGATCAAGAATCAGCACGTTCGGCGCAAATACACTGGTTTGTTTGTTCACTTCGCTGGTCAGCGTAAGGGTCAGTTCGCCAATGTTTGCCGGAACGCTGTATGCCGCAACCGGGCCACTGATACCAGGAACGTTCAACCGTTGGCCGCCAGTCGCTAACTGGGTAGTCTGAGTTTTGGATTGATCGACGGGTGTCCAGGTTAATTGTTGCAGCGCAGCAGATGGAATGGCAGGCGCGTCACTGGTGTTTTGCGGTACGTAGTTGACGTCGGCGAGGCTAATTCCAGGCGCGCTCGCCAGCAACCCTGCTGATAAACAGAGGGCGATGAGACTTTTATTCATTTTCATTGTTTTCACCTCAAAATCTGGAGTTCAGCGGTAGCCAGGCAATAGCGCGCTAAACCGATAATCAGTGGGGCTTGCGCCCCTTATAGATAATGGCAACGTGTTTTTATGCCGGATGCGGCGTAAACGCCTTATCCGGCCTACATTCGGCAGCTGTTGTAGGCCTGATAAGACGCGACAGCGTCGCATCAGGCGTTGGTTGCCGGATGCGGCGCAAGCACCTTATCCGGCATGCACATTGCTATTACCACCAGATTTCCATCTGGGCGCCGAAGGTCCACTCGTCGCTATCACCGCGACCGAAGCTACCACCTTCGAAGCTCGCCGGAACGGCTTTACCGTAGTTCGGGTTGGAAGAGGAACTACCGTTGTAGTCATAGCCCCATTTCTCATCCCACTTGGCGTAGGTTGCGAAGACACGAATAGCCGGGCGTGACCAGATGCTGTCGCCAGCCTGCCATTGTTGTGCGAGGGTAATTTTGTACTGATTGTTCTTGTCGCCAGTGCGCTGGGATTCGACGTTGTCGTAGCCGATCTCCATCAAAGTGCTCATGATTGGCGTCCACTTGTACATCGGGCGAATACCGACGGTCCACCACTTGGTGCCGTTATCGTTATCCCAGTTGATGTCCTGATACATACCCACGTACATCATGTCCCAGTTGTCGCCCATCGAGATCGCACCGTGATCAAGAATACGCAGCATGTGACCGTTGTTGTTGATGTTGTAGGCAAAGTGTTCGTTATCAAACGCGACGCCAGAGCCCTGCGACAGACCTTTACCCTGCGAGGTCATCGAGTCAGTTGCGTACTGAACAACAAACTTGTTGAAGCCCTTCAGGATGCTCTGAGTATGTTCAGCAGTGAATAACCAACCGTCTTTCGATGCGCCATCAACCAGACGATAGTTATCACGCAGGTTAGCGCGACCGTAGTCGACACCCAGTTCTAACGTCCCGCCTGGGTTGATTTCCATCTGCGCTAAACGCACGTCGAAGACATCGTTCGCAGTTTCGTTGGTGTAGTCATAGATATTGTTGCTGGCGAACGAGGAAGAACCACCTGCTTCAGAAGAGCGGGTTGCAGCCAAAGAGAGCTTACCGAAGCCAACATCGATGTTTTCCAGACCGGCACCAGGACCAGAAATATCCCAGTAGTAGAAGTCGATCATATGAACGTCATGACGTTGATAGAAACGCTTACCCGCCCAGATGGTGGAACCAGGCAGCCATTCAATCAGGTTTTTACCCTGCACGTTCGCTTCACGGAAGGCCGGATCAGTGGCTTCCCAGTCATTCTGTTGCGCGACGGAATAGGCCACGTTAGTGTCGAAATAGAAGCTCTTATCGCCCTCTTTCCACACTTCCTGACCCAATTTTAATTCAGCATAAGTTTCACATTCGTTGCCAAGACGGTATTTACTTTGAGCACCAGTGGTCTGGAAACACTGTTGTTCACCGCCACTCCCTGTCCAGCCGATACCGGAACGAGCGTAACCGTGGAAATCCACAGCCATTGCCTGAGCAGACATTACGCCCGCTGCGACGGCAACCGCCAGAGGAAGTTTGCGCAGAGTAATCATCATTCTATCTCCTGAGTCATTGCTTTTCTTTTTTCACATCACCTGTCACAGGTTTTGTGTCTTTTGTAGGGTGCTTAAACGCCCGGCTCCTGATGCAGTCGACGACATGCAGTGCCATCCTCACGGAACAGATGGCAACGCTCTGGCGGCAGGCCGATAGCGAATGTGGCACCTTCTTCTACCAACACCACGTCAGACTGGCGGTACACCAGGTTTTGACGAATGGAAGGGATCTGGATATGAATTTGGGTTTCGTTGCCGAGTTGCTCGACGACCTGAACTTCACCTTCAAGGATGACGTCGGCGATATCACTTGGCAGTAGATGTTCCGGGCGAATGCCCAGTGACATGTTGGCTCCGACCTGAACGTTGTGGCTTTCAACAGGAAGCCAGACTTGCTGGAGGTTTGGCATAGGCAGCTCAACCTGGACTTGATCGATTGCAACGGCGGTCACTTTTACCGGCAGGAAGTTCATTTTCGGCGAACCAATAAAACCTGCGACAAAGCGGTCTGCCGGATAGTGATACAGCTCGAGGGGTTTCCCGACCTGCGCCACGCGCCCGGCATCCAGCACCACGATTTTATCGGCCAGCGTCATCGCTTCGACCTGATCGTGGGTGACGTAAATCATCGTGCGGCCCAGACGTTTATGCAGGCGGGAGATTTCGATACGCATCTGCACACGCAGCGCAGCGTCAAGGTTGGATAGCGGTTCATCAAGTAAAAACACGCTTGGCTCTGCCACCAGCGTTCGACCAATCGCCACTCGCTGACGTTGCCCGCCGGAGAGTGCCTTCGGTTTGCGATCAAGCAAGTGCGCCAGTTGCAGTACTTCCGCCACCTGGTTAACGCGCTGGTTGATCACCTCTTTCTTCGCGCCCGCCAGTTTCAGGCCAAAGGACATGTTTTCTGCCACTGACAGATGGGGATAGAGCGCATAGGACTGGAACACCATGCCGACGCCGCGTTCTGCTGGCGGGGTATCGTTCATTCGTTTCTCACCGATGAACAGGTCGCCGCTGGTGATCGTCTCAAGACCGGCAATCATGCGCAGTAACGTTGATTTACCGCAGCCAGATGGCCCGACAAACACCACGAACTCACCTTCGTGGATCTCGAGGTTGATATCTTTCGATACCACCACATCCCCCCAGGCCTTCGTTACATTTTGCAGCTGTACGCTCGCCATGCCCTTCTCCCTTCGTTACAACCTGTCATCGACAGCAACATTCATGATGCGGTGACTATGCTTGATCGACAGATAGCTTAAATCCTCCACCCCCAGGCTTTTTTATGGGGGAGGAGGCGGGAGGATGAGAAGGTGGTGTCTGCGTACTAATCCGAAGGAAAGTAAGGAAATTCGTGATGTTGCTTGCAAAAAACATGGCGATTTTGTGTGCGCCCTCCCGCAATACTGCCGTTTCTGCGACATGGATCACACAAAACGAAGGTGGGGCGTAGGGGCAAGGAGGATGGAAAGAGGTTGCCGTATAAAGAAACTAGAGTCCGTTTAGGCGTTTTCACAAGCACTTCACCAACAAGGACCAGAGATTATGAAAATAAAAACAGGTGCACGCATCCTCGCATTATCTGTTTTAACGACGATGATGTTTTCCGCCTCGGCTCTCGCCAAAATCGAAGAAGGTAAGCTGGTAATCTGGATCAACGGCGATAAAGGCTACAACGGCCTTGCTGAAGTCGGTAAGAAATTCGAGAAAGATACCGGAATTAAAGTCACCGTTGAGCATCCGGATAAGCTGGAAGAGAAATTCCCCCAGGTTGCGGCAACTGGCGATGGTCCGGACATCATCTTCTGGGCGCACGACCGCTTTGGCGGCTATGCCCAGTCTGGTCTGTTAGCTGAAATCTCTCCGGACAAAGCGCTCCAGGACAAGATTTATCCATTCACCTGGGATGCCGTGCGTTTTAACGGCAAACTCATTGCTTACCCGGTTGCAGTTGAAGCGTTATCGCTGATTTATAACAAAGATCTGCTGCCGAACCCGCCAAAAACCTGGGAAGAGATCCCGGCGCTGGATAAAGAACTGAAAGCGAAAGGTAAGAGCGCGCTGATGTTCAACCTGCAAGAACCGTACTTTACCTGGCCGCTGATTGCTGCCGACGGTGGTTATGCGTTCAAGTATGAAAACGACAAATACAACGTGAAAGACGTTGGCGTGGATAACGCTGGCGCGAAAGCGGGTCTGACCTTCCTGGTTGATCTGATTAAAAACAAACACATGAATGCGGATACTGACTACTCCATTGCAGAGGCAGCCTTTAACAAAGGTGAAACTGCGATGACCATTAATGGTCCGTGGGCATGGTCTAACATCGACACCAGCAAAGTGAACTACGGTGTGACGATGCTGCCAACCTTCAAGGGACAACCGTCCAAACCGTTCGTTGGCGTGCTGAGCGCAGGCATTAACGCGGCCAGTCCGAACAAAGAGCTGGCGAAAGAGTTCCTCGAAAACTACCTGCTGACCGACGAAGGTCTGGAAGCGGTGAATAAAGACAAACCGCTGGGTGCCGTGGCGCTGAAGTCTTACCAGGATCAGCTGGCGAAAGATCAACGCATCGCCGCCACCATGGATAACGCCAAGAACGGTGAAATCATGCCGAACATCCCGCAGATGTCCGCCTTCTGGTATGCCGTGCGTACCGCAGTAATCAACGCAGCCAGTGGTCGTCAGACCGTTGATGCCGCGCTGAAAGATGCACAGGGTCGTATCACTAAGTAATGCCTGAAATGCCGGATGCGGCGTAAACGCCTTATCCGGCCTACGAAAACGAAACGTATGTAGGCCTGATAAGACGCGTCAGCGTCGCATCAGGCAGTTGTTGCCGGATGCGGCGTAAACGCCTTATCTGTCCTGGAATGAGGAAGAACCCCATGGATGTCATTAAAAAGAAACATTGGTGGCAAAGCGACGCGCTGAAATGGTCAGTGTTAGGTCTGCTCGGCCTGCTGGTGGGTTACCTTGTTGTTTTAATGTACGCACAAGGGGAATACCTGTTCGCCATTACCACGCTAATTTTGAGCTCAGCGGGGCTCTATATTTTCGCCAATCGTAAAGCCTACGCCTGGCGCTATGTCTACCCGGGAATGGCCGGGATGGGGCTATTCGTCCTCTTCCCTCTGGTCTGCACCATCGCCATCGCCTTCACCAACTACAGCAGCACCAACCAGCTTACCTTTGAACGCGCTCAGGAAGTTCTGTTGGACCGCGCCTGGCAGGCAGGGAAAACCTATAACTTTGGTCTTTATCCCGCTGGTGATGAGTGGCAACTGGCGCTCACCGACGGCGAAACCGGCAAAAATTATCTCTCCGACGCCTTTAAATTTGGCGGCGAGCAAAAACTGCAACTGAAAGAAAGCGCCACGCAGCCTGAAGGCGAGCGTGCGAATCTGCGCGTGATTACCCAGAATCGTCAAGCCCTGAGCAACATTACCGCCATTCTGCCGGATGGCAACAAAGTGATGATGAGCTCCCTGCGCCAGTTCTCCGGCACTCAGCCGCTGTACACATTAGGCGATGACGGTACGCTGACCAATAACCAGAGTGGCGTAAAATATCGTCCAAACGACCAGATTGGTTTTTACCAGTCCATCACTGCTGACGGCAACTGGGGTGACGAAAAACTCAGCCCGGGTTATACCGTGACTACTGGCTGGAAAAACTTTACCCGCGTCTTCACCGACGAAGGGATCCAAAAACCGTTCCTTGCAATTTTCGTCTGGACCGTAGTGTTCTCACTTATCACCGTCTTTTTAACGGTGGCGGTCGGCATGGTGCTGGCGTGTCTGGTGCAGTGGGAAGCGTTACGCGGCAAAGCTGTCTATCGCGTCCTGCTGATTCTGCCCTACGCGGTGCCATCGTTTATTTCAATTTTGATTTTCAAAGGATTGTTCAACCAGAGCTTTGGTGAAATCAACATGATGTTGAGCGCGCTGTTTGGTGTGAAGCCCGCCTGGTTCAGCGATCCAACCACCGCCAGAACGATGCTGATTATCGTCAACACCTGGCTGGGTTATCCGTATATGATGATCCTCTGCATGGGCTTACTGAAAGCGATTCCCGACGATCTGTATGAGGCCTCAGCGATGGATGGCGCAGGCCCGTTCCAGAACTTCTTTAAGATTACGCTACCGCTGCTGATTAAGCCGCTCACACCGCTGATGATCGCCAGCTTCGCCTTTAACTTTAATAACTTCGTGCTGATTCAACTGTTGACCAACGGCGGCCCGGATCGTCTTGGCACGACCACGCCAGCCGGTTATACCGACCTGCTCGTTAACTACACCTACCGTATCGCCTTTGAAGGCGGCGGGGGTCAGGACTTCGGTCTGGCGGCGGCGATTGCCACGCTGATCTTCCTGCTGGTCGGTGCGCTGGCGATTGTGAACCTGAAAGCCACGCGAATGAAGTTTGATTAAGGGAGATAACAAAATGGCAATGGTCCAACCGAAATCGCAAAAAGCACGTTTGTTTATTACTCACCTGCTACTACTACTTTTTATCGCGGCAATTATGTTCCCGCTGCTGATGGTCGTCGCCATCTCGCTGCGCCAGGGGAACTTCGCGACCGGTAGCCTGATCCCGGAGCAAATCTCGTGGGATCACTGGAAACTGGCGTTAGGTTTTAGCGTTGAACAGGCTGATGGCCGCATTACGCCACCGCCATTCCCGGTACTGCTGTGGCTGTGGAACTCGGTGAAGGTCGCCGGTATTTCCGCGATTGGTATTGTGGCGCTCTCCACCACCTGCGCTTATGCCTTCGCCCGTATGCGCTTCCCTGGCAAAGCGACGCTGCTGAAAGGGATGCTGATTTTCCAGATGTTCCCGGCAGTACTCTCACTGGTGGCGTTGTATGCGTTGTTTGATCGTCTGGGTGAATACATTCCGTTCATCGGCCTGAATACTCACGGCGGCGTGATCTTCGCGTACCTGGGGGGGATTGCGCTGCACGTCTGGACGATTAAAGGCTATTTCGAAACCATCGATAGCTCGCTGGAAGAAGCAGCAGCGCTGGATGGTGCGACACCGTGGCAGGCCTTCCGCCTCGTCCTGTTGCCATTATCTGTACCGATTCTGGCGGTGGTGTTCATCCTGTCGTTTATCGCTGCCATTACCGAAGTTCCGGTCGCGTCGTTGTTACTGCGTGACGTGAACAGTTACACCCTGGCCGTGGGTATGCAGCAATACCTCAACCCGCAAAACTACCTGTGGGGCGACTTTGCTGCCGCTGCCGTGATGTCTGCATTACCCATCACCATCGTCTTCTTGCTGGCTCAGCGCTGGCTGGTTAACGGCCTGACGGCAGGTGGTGTGAAAGGTTAAAGATGTTGTTCTGCCAATGTTATGCCGCTAGACCCTCAACTTACGTTATCCTAACTTGTGACTGTTATTCGGCGCTCTTCGGAGCGCCTCTTTTTTACTCCCGCTTCAGCCGTTTCGAATTACATAACCACAGGGTGATCACCAGCAACAAGATCGCTGCCGAGTAGATCAACACATCCAGTGGCGATTTATGATCGACGATGATCAAGCGCACAATGGCGGTGATCCCGATATAGACAAAGTAACGCAGCGGGAAGTGAAAACCGGACTGAAAGTACTTCACAATCAGCGCGATAAATTCGAAATAGAGAAAATAAACCACCAGCCCTTCCACCAGCTCATATTTGCTGGTTTGTTCTGGCGCGAACAGCACATCAGCCAGATGCACCGTTTCTTTGCCGAGGAAGACAACCAAAATCAGGCCGAGACACAGCAGGCCAAGATTGAGTACGGTCTGCAAAATGGTGGAGATAAACTCCACGCGCGGACGAGAGAGTGACGTCATAGCAGTACCTCCTTCACAGTGGCGAGCTTCCTGTATAACGTAAAAATGTGACGGAGATCTATATTTTTTGTGTATGTTTTGTTCAACCTGGATTTGGGGGCGCCCCCACCAACGCCGGATGCGCCTACCCGTAGGCCAGATAAGCCGTGCCTGGCGGCGCATCCGGCAAGGCAAACCGCACCAAAGCCGGTAATGCAAAAATCACCCATTCAGGTGATTCTCAGCCACCAATAATGCGCGAAAAATCGACAATGTTCCTCTGGAACAAATGAAACGTAACCTGATAAAGGTGGTAAAAATGAAGCCTTATTTTGCTGCTTTGTTGTTATCAGTCTCTGTTCTTCCTGCTTATGCTGGTCCGCTCGGTACTGCTGATAAAGCCGACCTACCGCAAAGCAATGTCTCCAGCCCAATGATGGCCCAGTCGCTCAGGCAACCAGACCTGCACCCCATATCGACGGACAGGAAGACAGAATGTTTTCGCCTTTACACACCAGATCGCAAACCGGGGGTGAACTGCGTTCCTGATGGCTCAACAGGCCATTAAGAATGAGGGTGCCAGTGATTGCGAAAACTGGCACCTTTCCCATGACTTAGCGGAAATTCACGCTACGGTCGCTGGTCATATCATACAACTGGAACTTACGCCCAAGTTGCTGACCCCCGTCACGCGTCAGCGGCGTCCAGCCAATTGCCGCACGGCTACGTGTCGGGCCAGACGAGAAGAGATCCAGCGGTACAGAGACATACACACCTTTGGTGAAGTCCCCTTCGCCGTACTCCTCTTTCGAAACATTAGTGATCGTGGCATAGCCACCCACCACCACGCCGCTATCAAAGCGTTTGGCGATCTCCAGCGTGCCGCCTTTATCCCCTGCCAGATACTGCCCGACACTCGCTTTCACCAACACGTCCTGGGCGAAAGATGGCGTCCAGTACGCGGTCAGATGTCCGGTTTTCACGCT
Source organism: Escherichia sp. E4736 (assembly GCF_005781225.1). Lineage (NCBI taxonomy): Bacteria > Pseudomonadati > Pseudomonadota > Gammaproteobacteria > Enterobacterales > Enterobacteriaceae > Escherichia > Escherichia sp. E4736. The sequence goes on from NZ_VATT01000036.1 coordinate 36,871, forward strand.
GTAATCGGTGAATTTCATCATATCTTTTGCGCTACGCCAGTCGCGCTGTTTAACGTAGTTGGCATCCAGACCAAACGCCCAGTTGCTGTCCAGCGGGCGATACAACACTTCTGCTCCCGCACCGCCAAACATGGTTTCGAGATAGCCGCCGTAGACCTGACCGTAGAAGCCGTTGCCCAGATGCTGGAAGTAGTTGGCTTGCAGGTTATTCACATAGACATCGTTCTGCACATACTCGCGCACATGGGTACGAACACGCGGTAAGTGTGAGTCCTGCGGTGGATTGGTGTAGTTAAACTTGTCGTAATTGTTGGCAAGGTTAGCAAACAGGCTACCGGTGGTGAGCAGATGGTCCGTCAGCCACAAATCCGCCGTTCCCATCACGCCCAGCTGATACATGTAAAAGTTTTCCGGGCCACCGACCGACTGGTTCAGCACCGGATCGATATGGAAATCAAAGCGCGATTTGTCGATATACCAGCCCTGCTCGGTGGACTTCGGAACCACTGGCTCGACGCGTTTTTGCGCCAGCTTCGTTTCGTGGCCCAGCGGCTCTCCGGCGAGATGATTTTTCAAGCTGGCGACATCGGTTTCCGTCGTCACCTGCGGCATGTTAAGGCGATTTTCCGTAACGCGGATCGTTTTGATCCCCTCCGGCAGATCGTTCATCACGATCCGATTAGCACGAATGATCCCTTCGCGCGAATCACGATATTTCACCTGCTCACCGGTGACGTATAGCGTATCGCCTTTCGCCTGGATCTGCGGATCGGCCAGTCCGGCATTGTATTTCAACAGCGTTAACTGATTCGCCACCACCGAGTGCTGCAAAATGGCATCCTGTGGCTGCGGTTGATATTGCGGGCGGGCGTTATCGTTGTAAGACGGGCGCAGATCGTTAAAGTTGGTGCGCAGCGTGACGCCGAACATAAAGGTGTTGCCACGTTCATAGCTAAGGTTAACGTCGGCCCAATCGGTAACGCGATAAATCGCACCGACGTTAAACTTACTTTTTTGCTCCAGCTTCCCGGCAAAATCCTGCTGATAATTATTGCCTTCATACTCCAGTTTCAGGCGCAGCGGCTGCCAGGGCGTCTGGTATTCCACGCCGCCAAACAGTGAGGCCGGGCCGTGGAACATCTGGCTGCCGTCGATAGATCCCGCCTGTTTGTAGCTGTTATCGCGGTAGCAATATTTGTCACTGGCTGAACAGAGCGGATTTTTCACGTTACCGCTGGTACCCAGATATCCCCAGCCCAGGCCAAGCGTAAAATCGAACGGCCCCCAGGCTTTGCTGGCGACAAGATATTCTGCATCGAACAGCCCCGTACCGCCGATATCCCGCGCGCCAACCGCCACTTGCGGCATCCAGTAACTCTCTTCCCACAAACGCAGTTTGAGATCGAAGGCTTTATCTTTATACGTTTGATCGCCAGAGAACGCTTCGACGCTGCTGTACTGACGGGTGCGCACATCGGTATAACGCAGCGTTGTTTCCAGCCACGGGAAGAGTTGCACTGAAGCTGAGTAATAACGGTACTGATCGTTATCGCGATAGTTCAGGCTCAACTCCCCTTCCCGCGCCATGCGGGCGGTGGGCGTTTGTAACAGTCCTACGCCACCGAAATCCGATTGCGATGGGCCAATGGGCGCAGGATACGTTTCGCCGTAGCAAGCCGTGCTAATGCCCAGCGCCAGTAAGATAAGCAGATGTCTTTTTTTCATTATTGGGGTATCCGCTGCGTCAGGGTCTGAAGAATGTCTGCGTTAAGGGCGTCGGGCGTCTTACTCCAGACAGAATCCGCGAGGCCAACATAAATAATGCCGCCGGGCATTGGCTCTACGTGACGCTTGTTCCAGTAAGCCACCGGCGCTTTTTGCGTGCGTCCGTCCGGGTAAACCACCCACGCGTAGCTGCGATCCGCACCGCTAAGCAGACTTTGCCCGGAGAGATAGCTCGCCACGTCGCGACCTGGAGTGAATGGCTGATTGCCAGGACGGCTGATAAGCCCGAACAATGTGACCGTGGACGGCGGTGGTCCGACCCACAGCGTGTAGTTGCCCTGCAACGGCGGGTTACCGCGTTCAGCAACGCGGACGATATCGGGATCAAGTTTGATTTTTTGCCTGCCCGTCACTTTCAACGCCTGAATTTGCTGGCGTAAGGCGTTAATGGCGGCGGCATCGTCGGCGCTGGAATCTGCGGCTTGTTCATCCAGCCGTGTCAGCAACGCCTGCTGCTGACGCAATGCTGCCGCCGTTGCCAGCTCTTCGCTAATCACCGCACCGGGCCACCAGCTGTTTGCCAGTCGAGATTGGCCTACCAGATCGATTAAATGCTCTGCACCCGTCAGCGTTTTGGCCTCACTGCTGCCATTGCTGAATACCTTGACGGTTCCCGCCGCGAAGACCGATGACGCCCCCACACTCAAAAGCAACGCGACAATAGTTTTTTTAATCATTGTTTTGCCGCCTTGATGAGAGTGGTTTTCACCGGGAAATAATCCGCGCCGAGATACTGTTCCGACTGGCGAATTTGCCCTTCGCTGTCGATCCAGTAGCGGTTATGCCAGCGCGCCTGGTCGGTGGAGACTTCTTCGTCCAGCACGCGAACCGGGGTTTCATCGCTGCCGACTTTCACGGTATCGGTGCCATCCCATTTGAAGACTGAGCGTGCGGTGGCGTAGCGTACCTGCTGGTACTCGGTCCAGCCCATCGTGCGCGTCCAGGTTGCGCCATCAACGATTTGTGCTGGTTTGATCAGCGGGTCAGTGGCAAGGTTATTCACTTCAATCAGGTTGTCGCCGCCAAGCAAAGTTTTCACCAGACGCCCATGTTGTGTAACGAGAGTGGCCTGATCCTGAGTAACCCATTTTTGTTGTCCGTCTTCAGCGAAGGCCAAAACGACAAATAATTGTGGACCGCCATTTAGCCGCATGTACTGGCTGGCGTAGGGCATATTTTGAATATCATCGTCCGTCAGCTGTACGCCTGGCGTACCGAACAGACTGTCCCACAGTGAATTGCCCAGCTCTTTAGTCGTGGCTGAACAGGCCTGTAATAACAGGCAGATAAGAATGAGTGCAGGTCGCTTCACGACTCTTCTCCAGAGGGGCAGAATAACCACACCGGAGTGTGGTTATGGTTAATCCCCGTCATACTGAATTATTTTGGGGATACATACGTTATTACTGGGTACTGGTGGTCGTGGTTGTGGTGGTCCCGGTATTAGAACCATCACCGCCACCGGTTGCCGCGAGCGCGACACCCACCGCCGAGCTTACGGTGCTGACGCTGGTCGCGGAGGAACTACCCGCTGAAACCGACGTTGCTGCCGACCCTGCCGCTTCGCCCACCTGTACAGGTGCAGCCCACGCAGAAGTCGCCGCAAGCGCAGATATGGCAAAAATGCCATACAGAACTTTTTTCATAACAATTTCCCTTCATTGAATGAATGGAGATTTACCCAAAAACATTTCGGGCGGGATCGAGTATACACAACTAAAGCATGCGAATTACGGCGCGAGGAATTAGTGAAGGTGTTTTAGGACAATTGGAATGAATATCAAATATAAGCTTTAACTTATATATAAATAAGATTAAAAATCATTAAGTTAAAATAAAATAAAAAGTGATTGATCTGCGTATTTTCCGAAATCATTACAGACTAAAAATCTATTTTAGGATTAACCTCACGGTATGATTTTCGTTAAATCTCCGACAAGGGGATTTATCTGATAAAACAATGCCGACTTATAGTCGGCATTGTTATTAAGGTTATTTAATCAATCGTGCTATGTATTAATTGCCGAATACGATGTACATATCGGCATCGACCTGTAGGCCTGATAAGACGCGACCGCGTCGCATCAGGCACTGGTTGCCGGATGCGGCGTGAACGCCTTATTCGGCCTACATATCGGCATCAGGCATGCACGATGATTAACCACGCCACGCTTTATAGCGGTTAATCAGACCATTGGTCGAGCTATCGTGGCTGCTGATTTCTTTGTCATCTTTCAGCTCTGGCAGAATACGGTTCGCCAGCTGTTTACCCAGTTCCACGCCCCACTGGTCGAAGGTGAAGATGTTCAGGATCACGCCCTGAGTAAAGATTTTGTGCTCATACAGCGCAATCAACGCACCCAGGCTGAACGGAGTGATTTCACGCAGCAGGATGGAGTTGGTCGGGCGGTTACCTTCGAACACTTTGAACGGCACCACGTAGTCAAGCGTTGCCGGATCTTTACCCTGATCGCGATATTCCTGCTCAACCACTTCACGGGATTTACCAAACGCCAGTGCTTCGGTCTGAGCGAAGAAGTTAGACAGCAGTTTCTGGTGATGATCAGAGAGCGGGTTATGGGTGATAGCCGGAGCGATGAAATCGCACGGTACCATTTTGGTTCCCTGGTGGATCAGCTGGTAGAACGCATGCTGACCGTTAGTGCCTGGTTCACCCCAGATAATCGGGCCAGTCTGGTAATCCACTACGTTACCGTTACGGTCAACATACTTACCGTTGGATTCCATATTGCCCTGCTGGAAGTACGCCGCAAAACGGTGCATATACTGGTCATACGGCAGAATCGCTTCAGTTTCCGCGCCAAAGAAATTGTTGTACCAGATGCCAATCAGCGCCAGCAGTACAGGCAGGTTTTTCTCGGCAGGCGTAGTGGAGAAATGCTTGTCCATCGCGTGTGCGCCAGAAAGCAGTTCAACGAAATTATCAAAGCCGATAGAGAGAACAATCGACAGGCCAATCGCTGACCACAGGGAGTAACGGCCGCCAACCCAGTCCCAGAACTCGAACATGTTGGCGGTATCAATACCAAACTCGCCAACGGCTTTGGCATTGGTGGAGAGCGCCGCAAAGTGTTTCGCAACGTGTTTTTCATCACCTGCCGCTTTCAGGAACCAGTCACGCGCGCTATGGGCGTTGGTCATGGTTTCCTGAGTAGTGAAGGTTTTAGATGCTACCAGGAACAGCGTGGTTTCTGGGTTTACTTTTTTCAGCACTTCCGCGATGTGAGTGCCATCAACGTTAGAAACAAAGTGCATGTTCAGGTGGTTTTTGTAAGGGCGCAGTGCTTCGGTCACCATGTACGGGCCGAGGTCAGAACCGCCGATCCCAATGTTCACCACGTCAGTGATTGCTTTGCCGGTATAACCCTTCCACTCACCAGAAATAATCGCTTCTGAGAAGGTTTTCATCTTCTCCAGCACCGCGTTGACTTCCGGCATAACATCTTTGCCATCAACCAGAATCGGCGTATTGCTACGGTTACGCAGCGCCACGTGCAGTACGGCACGGTTTTCGGTGCGGTTGATCTTCTCGCCAGAGAACATCGACTTAATCGCGCCCGCCAGATCGCACTCTTTCGCCAGATCTTGTAATTTCGCCAGCGTTTCTTCGGTGATGCGGTTTTTGGAGTAATCCACCAGCATCTGATCGTCGAAGGTTGCGGAGAACTTAGAAAAACGATCGCCGTCTTTAGCAAAAAGATCGGCGATCGTAACGTCTTTCATTTCATCGAAGTGTTTCTGTAATGCCTGCCAGGCCGCGGTCTGCGTTGGATTGATGTTTTTCATTAGCAATACTCTTCTGATATTGAGAATTGTGACTGTGGAAGATTGTAGCGCCAGTCACAGAAAAATGTGATGGTTTTAGTGCCGTTAGCTCAGCTAACCACTGAAGAGGATAAAAAGTGTAGACGTTATAAGCACAATTTCTGACCACGCCCGCTGCATGAATAATCCGCATAATCCCAGCGTTGACACACTCCCCTACACCTTTTATTTATAAATACGGTCTGCGCCTGCACCGGTTTCTGTTTTGCCTTTGTGCCAAGGTCGCTTCTTTCATTCCCTGACACGAGGTTGTTATGCCCGATATTGTTGTCTCCAAATTTGGTGGTACTAGCGTGGCTGATTTCGACGCCATGAACCGCAGCGCCGACATTGTGCTTTCTGATGTGAATGTGCGTTTAGTTGTGCTTTCTGCTTCTGCGGGCATTACCAATCTGTTGGTTGCACTGGCTGAAGGTCTGGAACCGGTTGAGCGTTTCGAAAAACTCGATGCCATTCGCAATATTCAGTTCGCCATTCTGGAGCGCCTGCGTTACCCGAACGTCATCCGTGAAGAGATTGAACGTTTGCTGGAGAACATTACCGTCCTGGCCGAAGCTGCTGCACTGGCAACCTCTCCAGCACTAACTGATGAACTGGTCAGCCACGGCGAACTGATGTCTACCCTGCTGTTTGTGGAGATTCTGCGTGAACGCAATGTTCAGGCCCAGTGGTTCGATGTGCGTAAAGTGATGCGCACAAACGATCGCTTTGGCCGCGCGGAGCCAGATATTGCTGCGCTGGCAGAACTGTCTGCGCTGCAACTAACCCCACGTCTCAGCGAAGGTTTAGTCATCACCCAGGGCTTTATTGGCAGTGAAAGTAAAGGGCGCACCACAACGCTTGGTCGCGGCGGTAGTGACTACACGGCGGCACTATTGGCAGAAGCGTTAAACGCTGCTCGCGTCGATATCTGGACAGATGTGCCGGGGATTTATACTACCGACCCACGCGTCGTGCCTGATGCCAAACGAATTGATGAAATCGCCTTTGAAGAAGCAGCTGAAATGGCAACCTTTGGTGCCAAAGTACTTCATCCGGCAACCTTACTGCCTGCAGTTCGCAGCGATATCCCGGTGTTTGTCGGTTCAAGCAAAGATCCGCGTGCTGGCGGTACTTTGGTGTGTAATAAAACCGAGAATCCGCCGTTGTTTCGTGCGCTGGCTCTGCGTCGCAAACAAACGCTATTAACCCTGCATAGCCTGAATATGCTGCATTCTCGCGGCTTCCTCGCGGAGGTTTTCGGCATTCTCGCACGGCATAATATTTCGGTGGATTTAATTACTACGTCAGAAGTGAGCGTGGCATTAACTCTCGACACTACCGGTTCAACGTCAACTGGCGATACGTTGCTGACACAATCGCTGCTGATGGAGCTTTCAGCTCTGTGCCGGGTAGAAGTGGAAGAAGGCCTGGCGCTGGTGGCTCTGATTGGTAACGATCTGTCAAAAGCCTGTGGTGTTGGCAAAGAGGTGTTTGGCGTACTTGAACCGTTCAACATTCGCATGATTTGCTACGGTGCTTCCAGCCATAACCTGTGCTTCCTGGTGCCAGGCGAAGATGCGGAACAGGTGGTGCAGAAACTGCATAGTAATTTGTTTGAGTAAAAACAGTGCGGCCCGGATGATACTTGCCGGGCCGAATTTATTCTCCCATCACTGTCGCCATCAACAACCTATCCAGCTCCCTGGCATCACCATCCCTACTATCCGGTAACACAGGCGGAATTTCCCCACGCGCCAGTTCCGCATGGATAAACGCATGTAGCAATGGACGGCGTGGGCCATATTCCGCTTCACCCGCACGCTGTTTACGTTCCAGCAACTCATCTATTTCTGCGCGTAAGGCCGCATCCAACTCACTTCCCGCCAGCAATTCGGAAAAACGCATTGGCGGTACGCCTTTTCCCGCTTCGACCCAGCGCACGGCCAGCAGCGGACGCAGCACATAAAAGTATTTTTTCAGCCGCACTTCGTCGCCTTGTAAATAACCGCGAAAATTTTTCCGCGCCATCGAATAATAATGCCAACGCGCACGCAACGGAGAAAACCACATTGGGACCATTGCCTTAAGCGCCGTTATCGTTTCTTCATCTTGTTGATAGACCACCGGTGAATCCAGCCATTCAATTAGCGTCGGGTTCGCACCTTTCAGCAATCCCAGCGCTTTGCGCCATTCCCAACCGGAAACATCTAACTCGTCGTCGATAGGCAGTTCGATAACATCGCGTGGTGACTCTACCCGCAGATACCATTCCAGCGGATGAACATACAAAAACCGCACATCGTAATCGCTGTCGGGCGAAGCAAATCCCCAGCCGCGACTCCCCGATTCGCAGGCGTACAGCACTTTCACGCCATAGCGACGTTCAATTTCCTTTAACTGCTGCGATACCCGTTCACGCATCGCAGCACTGACTCCATTTAATGGCATTTGATTCATCCTTTGATATTAACTACCCCGAACAAGACCACTGAAAACAGAGATGTTATCAATGAGATAGAGTTATTGCGAAAAACAGGCCAGAAGTAAAATTACAACTTTAACGCATTGAATAACAAAGAATTAATTAAATTTTATAAGTTAGCGGTCATTTATTTTCGTTAAATTTTTATCTGTATTTATCGCCAATTATCTAAGCAGATAAAAATAAAGAGAAGGCAAATGAATCTTATCAGTTCTGCTTGCAAATAAATTCCCGTACACTGAACTATCCGATTAACAGAGGGCACCATCATGGCACTCCCCCGTATTACTCAAAAAGAGATGACTGAGCGTGAACAGCGCGAACTGAAGACGCTGCTGGATCGCGCGCGTATTGCACATGGTCGCGTGCTGACCAACGCCGAAACCAACAGCATTAAGAAAGAGTACATCGATAAATTAATGGTTGAGCGTGAGGCTGAAGCGAAAAAAGCCCGCCAGTTGAAGAAAAAGCAGGCTTATAAACCGGATCCTGAAGCATCATTCAGTTGGTCGGCAAATACGTCGACGCGCGGCAAACGCTGATTAACGACCTTTTTTCTTCCGCCCCGGCGAGGCGAAACGCTTGCCGTTTGATGCCGGGCGGCCACCTTTCTCCGCCGTTTTTTCTACCTTCACCACCGGGCGTTTGATGCCTGCCGTTTTCGGTTTGGCCTTCGCTTTGGGCTTCGCCTCGGAAGAGGAATTTTCAATGAGCTTAAAGAGATCGATAAGCTCGTCGTCGGTTAAATCGCGCCATTCTCCCAGCGGAATGCCGCTTAAGCTGACGTTCATAATGCGCGTACGTTCCAGCTTTTTCACTTCGTAGCCAAAGTGCTCGCACATGCGACGGATCTGACGGTTCAGCCCCTGCACCAGGGTAATGCGGAAGACAAACGGCGCTTCTTTTTTGACTTTGCACTTTTTAGTCACTGTCCCGAGGATTGGCACCCCCGCACTCATGCCGCGAATAAACTCCTCGGTAATCGGTTTATCGACCGTCACCAGATATTCTTTCTCATGATCGTTACCCGCGCGGAGGATCTTATTCACCAGATCGCCGTGGTTGGTGAGGAAAATCAGCCCCTGGGAGTCTTTATCCAGGCGACCAATCGGGAACACGCGTTTGCTGTGGTTAACGAAATCGACAATGTTATCGCGCTCGCCATCTTCGGTGGTGCTGACAATACCGACGGGCTTGTTCAGGGCGATAAGTACCAAATCTTCGGCTTCCCGTGGCTCAATCAACTGACCGTTTACTTTTACAACGTCGCCGGGTTTCACCTGATCGCCAATGGTGGCACGCTTGCCATTAAGGAACACATTGCCTTGCTCGATGTAGCGATCCGCTTCGCGGCGTGAGCAAATTCCGCTTTCGCTGATGTATTTATTTAAACGGACTGATGAGTCGGGCAGCATAAATTCTCCTGTAAAACGCGGAATATACCGTACCTCTTAGCGGGGAAAAACAGGGTTATGCGGCAACGTCGAAATTAAATGTGATCTGCCGCGCCTTTTATCACAAAAGTGTCACCAGAAGCCCGATGCAAATTTGCCTGGCGAAAACCAGGATAATCAACCTATTACGAATCTCTGCACACTTGTGCTGATGACTGCTACGCAGAGAAACAAATGTGCAAGATAAAGCGCCATTTCAGTCCAAACAAAGAGTGAAAAATCGCTTTTAAAGGTCACCATGATGGAGTTATATCAGATCAAGCGGTTAAAAAGCATATTTGCACAAATGTGCAAAATCAGGAGGCGGCGATGGAAAACAGTGACGATATCCGTTTGATTGTGAAGATTGCCCAACTCTATTACGAACAGGACATGACGCAGGCGCAAATCGCCCGCGAACTGGGTATTTATCGGACCACCATCAGCCGCTTACTTAAACGGGGCCGCGAACAGGGAATTGTCACCATCGCCATCAACTATGACTACAACGAAAATCTCTGGCTGGAGCAGCAACTGAAGCAAAAGTTTGGTCTGAAAGAAGCTGTGGTGGTATCAGGGCGCGATGAAGAGGAAGACGCTCAGTTGGCGGTAATGGGGTTACACGGCGCGCAATTGTTAGATCGTTTGCTGGAACCTGGTGATATTGTTGGTTTTTCCTGGGGCCGCGCGGTGAGCGCACTGGTTGAAAACTTGCCGCAGGCGGGGCAATCGCGGCAGTTAATTTGCGTACCGATTATTGGCGGCCCGTCCGGTAAACTCGAAAGCCGCTATCACGTAAACACATTAACCTACAGCGCGGCGGCAAAGCTGAAAGGGGAATCGCAGCTCGCGGATTTTCCAGCTCTGCTAGATAACCCCTTAATTCGTAATGGGATCATGCAGTCTCAGCACTTTAAAACCATCTCAGCCTACTGGGATAATCTGGATGTCGCCCTCGTGGGGATTGGCTCACCGGCTATTCGCGATGGCGCCAACTGGCATGCATTTTATGGCGGCGAAGAGAGTGACGACCTGAATGCCCGTCAGGTTGCCGGTGATATTTGCTCACGCTTTTTTGATATTCACGGCGCAATGGTCGAAACGAATATGAGCGAGAAAACACTCTCTATCGAAATGAATAAACTAAAGCAGGCACGTTATTCCATTGGCATTGCCATGAGTGAAGAAAAATACAGCGGAATTATTGGTGCACTGCGTGGAAAATATATTAATTGTCTGGTAACGAATAGCAGCACAGCTGAACTATTACTGAAATAAAAATCTTCCCGATGTTTACCGTAATAAAAAATTACGGCGGGCCTCTATTACCTAAAATCAGGAGTCTGTTATGCAAACGTGGTTAAATTTGCAGGATAAAATCATTATTGTCACCGGTGGCGCATCCGGTATTGGTCTGGCGATTGTGGATGAATTATTAGCACAAGGCGCGAATGTACAGATGGTCGATATTCACGGTGGCGATGGTCAATATGAAAGTCATAAAGGTTATCAGTTCTGGCCGACCGATATTTCCAGCGCCAAAGAGGTAAATCATACGGTAGCGGAAATTATTCAGCGTTTTGGTCGCATCGACGGTCTGGTCAATAACGCCGGGGTCAACTTCCCGCGTCTGCTGGTCGATGAGAAAGCGCCTGCCGGACAGTATGAACTCAACGAAGCCGCATTCGAAAAAATGGTCAATATCAACCAGAAAGGCGTTTTTCTGATGTCGCAGGCAGTGGCGAGACAGATGGTCAAACAACATGATGGGGTGATTGTGAATGTCTCCTCGGAAAGTGGGCTGGAAGGCTCAGAAGGCCAAAGCTGCTACGCCGCGACCAAAGCCGCGCTCAATAGCTTCACGCGCTCCTGGTCGAAAGAGCTGGGTAAACACGGTATCCGTGTGGTCGGTATCGCGCCGGGGATTCTGGAAAAAACCGGGCTGCGCACGCCGGAATATGAAGAGGCGCTGGCGTGGACGCGCAATATCACCGTCGAACAGCTGCGTGAAGGCTATACCAAAAACGCCATTCCTATTGGGCGCGCCGGAAGATTAGCGGAAGTGGCTGATTTTGTTTGTTATCTGCTGTCTGAACGCGCCAGCTATATCACCGGAGTAACCACTAACATTGCCGGCGGCAAAACGCGCGGCTAAGGAGGCTTTATGGTCAATGCCATTTTTTGCGCCCACGGCAAATTAGCTTGCGCCATGCTGGAATCGGTTCAGATGGTGTACGGCGACGCCAATGTTGAGGCAGTTGAATTTGTGCCCGGCGAGAACGCCGGAGACATCGTGGCAAAGCTGGAAAAGTTAGTGAGTATTCACAATCATGACGAGTGGTTAATCGCCGTGGACTTACAGTGCGGCAGCCCGTGGAACGCGGCGGCAACGCTTGCGATGCGTAATCCGCGCCTGCGGGTAATCAGCGGCCTTTCCCTGCCGCTGGCGCTCGAACTGGTCGATAACCAGGACAGCATGAACGTTGATGAACTGTGTGAACACCTGACGCAAATCGCAAAGCAAACCTGCGTTGTCTGGAAACAACTGGCAACGGCAGAGGAGGATTTCTGATGAACATTACGCTCGCCCGCATTGATGACCGCCTAATCCACGGCCAGGTCACTACCGTCTGGTCGAAAGTAGCTAACGCCCAGCGCATTATTATCTGCAATGACGAGGTGTATAACGATGAAGTTCGCCGGACATTATTGCGTCAGGCCGCCCCGCCGGGAATGAAAGTTAACGTGGTCAATATTGAAAAAGCCGTCGCGGTGTATCACAACCCACAATATCAGGACGAAACCGTATTTTATCTTTTTACCCGACCTCAGGATGCCTTAGCGATGGTTCGCCAGGGAGTAAAAATAGGCACCCTGAATATTGGCGGCATGGCCTGGCGACCCGGTAAAAAACAGTTAACCAAAGCAGTTTCATTAGATGACGATGATATTAACGCATTTCATGAGTTAAATAATCTTGGCGTCACGCTGGATTTACGCGTTGTAGCGTCAGATCCTTCAATCAATATTATCGACAAAATAAAAGAACAGTTAGTCGCAAATTAAATAATAGCGCCTATGTACATATGCTTTAACAGGCAGGGATGACGACACTTAAAAGGTGACAAATCATGGAAATAAGTACCCTACAAATCATTGCCATATTTCTTTTTTCCTGTATTGCCGGAATGGGCAGCGTGCTGGATGAATTTCAGACTCATCGCCCGTTAATTGCCTGTACGGTGATTGGTTTAATTCTCGGTGATTTAAAAACCGGAATTATGCTCGGTGGTACGCTGGAATTGATAGCTCTCGGCTGGATGAACGTCGGCGCGGCACAATCTCCGGATTCTGCACTCGCCAGCATAATCTCCGCCATTCTGGTTATCGTTGGTCAGCAAAGCATCGCCACCGGTATCGCCATCGCGTTGCCTGTGGCTGCGGCAGGCCAGGTGCTGACGGTGTTTGCCCGCACCATCACCGTAGTGTTCCAGCACGCGGCGGATAAAGCAGCGGAAGAGGCGCGGTTTCGCACTCTCGATATTCTGCATGTCTCCGCGCTTGGCGTGCAGGCACTGCGCGTTGCGATTCCAGCACTGATTGTCTCGCTGTTCGTCAGCGCCGATATGGTGAGCAATATGCTGAGCGCCATTCCCGAATTTGTGACCCATGGATTGCAGATTGCTGGCGGTTTTATCGTGGTGGTCGGTTACGCCATGGTGCTTCGCATGATGGGCGTGAAATATTTGATGCCTTTCTTTTTCCTCGGTTTCCTCGCAGGTGGCTACCTCGATCTCAGTCTGCTGGCGTTCGGTGGCGTCGGCGTGATCATGGCCCTGCTCTACATCCAGCTAAATCCACAGTGGCGTAAAGCTGAACCACATCCCCAGGCCACCACTATCACCGCCCTTGACCAACTTGATGATTAACGGAGCCATCATGGAACAGAGAAAAATTACACGCAGCGATCTGGTGAGCATGTTTCTGCGCTCCAACCTGCAACAGGCGTCCTTCAACTTTGAACGCATTCATGGGCTGGGCTTTTGCTACGACATGATCCCCGCCATCAAGCGACTCTACCCATTAAAAGAGGATCAGGTTGCGGCGCTCAGGCGACACCTGGTGTTCTTCAATACCACGCCAGCCGTATGTGGTCCGGTCATCGGCGTGACCGCCGCCATGGAAGAAGCGCGGGCCAACGGTGCAGAAATTGATGACGGCACCATTAACGGCATCAAAGTCGGTCTGATGGGACCATTGGCAGGAGTTGGCGATCCACTGGTCTGGGGAACCCTGCGCCCGATTACCGCCGCGCTCGGCGCATCTCTGGCTCTTTCTGGCAACATTCTCGGCCCACTGCTGTTCTTCTTTATTTTCAATGCAGTACGTCTGGCAATGAAATGGTATGGGCTGCAACTGGGCTTTCGTAAAGGCGTGAATATCGTCAGCGATATGGGCGGTAATTTGCTGCAAAAACTGACTGAGGGCGCATCGATTCTCGGACTGTTTGTGATGGGCGTGCTGGTCACCAAATGGACGTCGATCAACGTGCCGTTGGTAGTTTCGCAAACGCCTGCCGCCGATGGCTCCACCGTCACCATGACCGTGCAGAACATTCTCGACCAACTTTGCCCTGGTTTGCTGGCGCTCGGTCTGACGCTGCTGATGGTGCGTCTGCTCAACAAAAAAATTAACCCGGTATGGCTGATTTTCGCCCTGTTTGGTTTAGGGATTATCGGCAATGCGCTGGGCTTCCTGTCCTGATTCTTCGCCCCGGCGCAACCGTCGGGGCCATCGTTCAACACGAGGTGGTTTATGAAAACAACAGCTCTGCGTCTTTATGGTAAACGTGATTTACGCCTGGAAACCTTTGATCTTCCTGAAATGCAGGAGGATGAAATCCTCGCGACGGTGGTCACCGACAGCCTGTGCCTCTCTTCCTGGAAAGAGGCCAATCTGGGTGAAAACCATAAAAAAGTACCCGACGATGTGGCGACCAATCCCATCATCATCGGCCATGAATTTTGCGGCGATATTCTGGCCGTGGGTAAAAAGTGGCAGCACAAATTTCAGCCGGGCCAGCGCTATGTGATTCAGGCCAACCTGCAATTGCCGGAAAGCCCGGACTGCCCCGGTTACTCTTTCCCGTGGGTGGGTGGTGAAGCCACACATGTGGTTATCCCAAATGAGGTTATGGAACAGGATTGCCTGCTGGCATACGACGGCGAAACCTACTTTGAAGGCTCGCTGGTTGAACCGCTTTCCTGCGTGATTGGCGCGTTCAACGCCAACTATCATCTTCAGGAAGGTAGTTATAACCACACGATGGGGATTCGCCCGCAAGGGCGCACACTGATCCTCGGCGGCACCGGACCAATGGGACTGTTAGCGATTGATTATGCGCTGCATGGGCCAGTTAACCCGTCGCTACTCGTTATTACCGATACCGACAATAACAAATTGAGTTATGCGCGACAGCACTATCCATCAGAACCGCAAACACTGATTCATTATCTCAATGCCGCCGATGCAGCATTTGATACGTTAATGGCACTGAGTGGCGGTCACGGCTTCGATGATATTTTCGTCTTTGTGCCAAATGAAGGACTGGTGACTCTCGCCTCTTCCTTGCTGGCGACAGATGGTTGTCTGAATTTCTTCGCCGGACCGCAGGATAAACACTTCAGCGCGCCAATTAATTTCTACGATGTGCATTATGCCTTTACTCATTACGTTGGCACGTCGGGCGGCAATACCGATGACATGCGCGCGGCGGTCAAATTGATCGAAGAGAAAAAAGTGCAGGCCGCAAAAGTGGTAACACATATTCTTGGGCTGAATGCTGCGAGCGAAACCACGCTTGAATTACCTGCCGTCGGCGGCGGCAAAAAACTGGTGTATACCGGGAAAGACCTGCCGCTGACGTCACTCACGCAGATTCAGGATCAAGCACTGGCGGCAATTCTGACGCGTCATCAGGGAGTATGGTCCGGTGAGGCGGAGCAATATCTGCTCACTCATGCAGAGGCAATCAGCCATGATTAATCGCGATACTCAACTGTGCATGTCGCTGGCCGGTCGCCCCGGCAACTTCGGCACGCGTTTTCACAATTATCTGTATGAAAAGCTGGGGCTGAATTTCATCTACAAAGCGTTCGCCACCCAGGATATTGAGGCGGCGGTGAAAGGTGTTCGCGCATTAGGTATCCGCGGCTGTGCCGTGTCGATGCCGTTTAAAGAAAGCTGTATGCCCTTTCTCGATGCGATCGATCCGTCAGCGAAAATCATTGATTCAGTGAATACCATCGTGAATGACGGCGGCAGGCTGACCGGGTTTAACACCGACTACATTGCGGTGAAAAACCTGATTATTCACCACCAGCTCAATAGCGCCGCACGCGTGATGATTCGCGGCAGTGGCGGCATGTGCAAAGCGGTCATTGCCGCCTTTCGCGACGCGGGGTTTACCGATGTCATCATCGCCGCCCGCAACCACGAGAGCGGCCCGGCGCTGGCGAAGCAGTATGGCTTCCAGTGGCAACCGCAGCCAGAAGGAATCGACTGCGACATTCTGGTTAACGTTACCCCCGTTGGCATGGCTGGCGGTAAAGAGAGCCATGAGCTGGCCTTCAGCGAGGCAATGATCTCTACGGCAAGCGTCGTTTTTGACGTCGTGGCATTGCCACCGGAAACGCCGCTCATTCGTCTGGCGCAGCAGCTTGATAAGCAGACGATCAGCGGCGCAGAGGTGATTGCTTTACAGGCCGTCGAGCAGTTCGCGATGTATACCGGTGTGCGACCTGATGCGCGGCTGATTACTGAAGCGGCACAATTTGCACGAGAAGGATAAGAAACATCAGCGTATTAAGGGGCGCTCTGATTGGTGGCAAAGTGCACGTTGTTTATGCCGGATGCGGCGCAAACACCTTATTCGGCCTACAAAATCGCGAAAATTCAAGATATTGCGATTAGCTTGTAGGCCTGATAAGCGTAGCGCATCAGGCAATCTTACGTTTGTCATCAGCCTCAGCGCCTTGTTTGCTAACCGTCTTCAGAACGCCTGGTACAATGTGTGACATCGTGAGCCACGTCAGTAAGTGGTTAAATTTGCAGTGGTAGCATTCCTTCCGTGTTTTCTTACTAACCGGAGAAGTAATGGAACTGCTTTTATTGAGTAACTCGACGCTGCCGGGTAAAGCCTGGCTGGAACATGCGCTGCCGTTGATTGCTGAACAGTTGCAAGGTCGCCGTTCAGCGGTGTTTATTCCTTTCGCTGGCGTAACGCAAACCTGGGATGATTATACGGCCAAAACGGCTGCGGTCCTTGCCCCACTTGGCGTTTCTGTCACCGGTATTCATAGCGTGGCCGATCCTGTTGCCGCGATTGAAAATGCTGAGATCGTGATTGTCGGCGGCGGCAACACTTTCCAGTTGCTGAAACAGTGCCGCGAGCGCGGGCTGCTGGCACCAATTACTGACGTGGTTAAACGTGGCGCGCTGTATATTGGCTGGAGCGCAGGCGCTAACCTGGCTTGCCCAACCATTCGTACCACCAACGATATGCCGATTGTCGATCCGCAAGGTTTCGATGCGCTGAATCTGTTCCCGCTGCAAATCAACCCGCACTTCACCAACGCGCTGCCGGAAGGCCATAAAGGGGAAACGCGCGAGCAGCGTATTCGCGAACTGCTGGTCGTCGCGCCAGAACTGACCATTATTGGCCTGCCGGAAGGTAACTGGATCACGGTGAGTAAAGGTCACGCTACGCTGGGCGGCCCGAATACCACTTATGTATTTAAAGCTGGTGAGGAAGCGGTGCCGCTGGAAGCGGGTCACCGTTTTTAAGTGAATTGCCGGATGCATGATCCGGCATCTTGTACATAGTGCCTGATGCGACGCTTGACGCGTCTTATCAGGCATATTAATACTCGTCCCGTCCCTCATCTTCATCCGGCTGTTCCAGCACACTGTAAGCCACCGAACAAAACAGCGAGTTCAGACGCTGCATATCGCCCAGTAAGCCTAAATGCAGCGAACTGGTTTCAATGCTTTGCACGTTTTGCTGATGCAGGCGATCAACGTGAGCATGGGAATAACGGCGATTAAGAATGCGAAAGCGATGCTTACTACGGCGCAAACGACGAGCGCTGGTGACATCGCCAGAGAAGAACACTGACATTGCCAGCTTTAAATTACTGAGCAATTGCTCATAGAGCGCATCCAGTTCCTTCAACCCATCAAGCGAAAATGCCCGCCGTGCTGCCAGTGATTTGTCAGCAATTTCGCTGCCCATGCGCTCGACGATATCGGAAGCCTGCTCCAGGTTGAGAGCCATTTCGATAATCTCTGCCCAGCGGCGCGACTCTTCTTCCGCCAGCTCTTCTTTTGGCATCCTCGCCAAATAAAGTTTAATCGCGGTGTAGAGGACGTTGATATCATCCGCCAGCTTGCGCAACTCCTTCTCTTCACGCGGTTCACCGTGCATCACTTTATTCAGCCCTTCCATCATCTGTTCCATCGCGTCACCGATACGCAGTGTTTCACGGGCGGCATTCGCCAGAGCAAGAGTCGGAGTATCCAGCGCACTAACGTCCAGATGTTTTGGTTTCAGATGGGCATCCAACTCAGGTTCATCGCGAATAATCGTTTTGCAAAATCGCGCCATTGGATCGACAAACGGCAGCATGACCAGGCAACGAACGAGGTTGTAGAAGACGTGGAAATAGATAACCAGTTCCGCTTTTGGCAAAGGCAGTTTATCCATTGATTCAGCCAGAACATGGACAAATGGCAGGATAATCAAGCTCCCCACCAGCTTAAACAACAAGCTCCCCATCGCAACACGGCGAGCAGCGGCATTGGCGGCACTATTGTTGAGCATCGCCAGCAGGCCGGAACCGAGGTTGGCTCCGATTACCAGACAGAGCGCCACCGGGAAGGAGATAATGCCTGCGGCGGTCAAAGTAGCGGTCAGCAATACAGCTGCAAGGCTGGAGTAGCTGATAACGGCGAACATCGCGCCAATCAGCGCATCCAGCAGAATATCGCCAGTCAACGAAGCAAAGATCACCTGAACGCCGTTTGCCTGGGTGATCGGCGTTACGGCCTGCACAATCAACTCCAGCGCCAGCAAAATCAGCCCAAGACCAATACCGACGCGGCCCAGTTGCCCGGCGCGTGACTGTTTGCGTCCGAGGAAAAAAATAACGCCGATAAAAATGAGCAGCGGTGACAACCAGGATAAATCGAAGGTGAGGACCCGCGCCATTAGCGCCGTCCCGACATCAGCCCCCAGCACAATCACCAGCGCGGGCGCGAGAGCAACCAGATCCTGGGCGACAAACGAGGTCACCAGCATGGTGGTGGCATTACTACTCTGTACCAGTGCGGTAACGCCGATCCCCGCGCAAAAGGCGAGCGGCTTCTTTTCGACGCTCCGGCTAAGGACTGTACGCAGGCGTGCGCCGAAGACGCGCATTACGCCTGTTCGAACAATATGCGTCCCCCAGACCAACAGGGCGACGGCAGAAAGCAGGTGAAGCAGCGTTAACACGAGTTCAGGTTCTCCTTATCGTTATATGTTCCTGAAGCAATTGAATGACCAAAGGACCGGAAACACGCTGGCTGGCATCTTTACTGTGCCTTTTGACATTCGTTTTTCCGGCTAAGATTATTCCAGCCTGATTCCAGTATAAGTGTTTCATATTAATAAAGAGACAGGGCACCCATTGAGTGCCCTGTTTGTTGTAAGGAAAAGTGACATATTTGTGAATCAGTCCGCGTCATACCCCAGATTCGGCGCCAGCCAGCGCTCAACTTCGGTAACGCTCATACCTTTACGACGGGCATAGTCTTCGACCTGATCGCGTTGAATCTGCGCCACGGCATAGTACTTGCTGTCCGGATGGCTGAAGTACCAACCCGAAACCGATGCACCGGGCCACATCGCGAAAGATTCCGTGAGTTTCATGCCAGTGTGTTTTTCCACTTCCAGCAGCTCCCAGATGGTGGCTTTTTCCGTATGTTCCGGGCAGGCCGGATAGCCCGGTGCCGGACGGATGCCCTGGTAGTTTTCGCGGATCAGCTCTTCGTTGCTGAGGTTCTCGTTCGGCGCATAGCCCCAGTAAACTTTACGCACGCGCTCATGGAGATATTCCGCAAAGGCTTCCGCCAGACGGTCAGCAAGGGCTTTCACCATGATTTTGTTGTAATCATCGTGCTGCGCTTCGAACGCATCAGCCAGTGCGTCTTCTTCCAACCCACCAGTCACGGCAAATGCGCCGATGTAATCTGCTTTACCAGAAAGCTTCGGCGCCACGAAGTCAGCGAGACAGTAGTTGGCGAAGCCGGTTTTTTCGGTCTGTTGACGCAGATGGTGGCTGACGTTGATCACATGTGTACGCGTTTCGTCACGGTAGATTTCAATGTCATCGCCCACACGGTTTGCCGGGAACAGGCCCACCACGCCACGCGGATTCAGCGTTTTCTCGGCGCTTAATTTATCCAACATGTCGTTGGCGTCTTTAAACAGCCGCTTCGCCTCAACGCCTACCACTTCATCTTCCAGAATGCGCGGATACTTCCCGGCCAGCGACCAGGTCATAAAGAACGGCGTCCAGTCGATGTAATTACGCAGCGTTTCGATGCTGGCTTCAACTTCCTGCACACCGAGACGGTGCGCTACCGGCGGTGTGTAGCTTTCCCAGTCAAAAGCGAAATCGTTATCGCGCGCCGCTTCCAGCGTAACTGGCGGTGTGCGCGGTTTCTTGCGCCCGTGCTGAATACGCACGGTTTCGTACTCCTTGCGGGTACGAGCGACAAAGTCATCACGCTGAGTGTCGGAAAGCAGCGCCGCCACGACGCCAACGGTGCGCGAGGCGTTCTGAACATACACCGTCGGGCCGCTGTAGTTTTGCTCGATTTTCACCGCTGTGTGCGCTTTTGAGGTGGTCGCACCGCCAATCAGTAGCGGAATGGTGAAGCCCTGACGCTCCATCTCTTTCGCCACGTTGACCATTTCGTCCAGCGATGGAGTGATCAATCCCGAAAGGCCAATCAAATCGGCATTCACTTCTCTGGCGGTACGGAGGATTTTTTCCGCAGGCACCATCACGCCGAGATCGACGATTTCATAGTTGTTGCATTGCAGCACCACGCCAACGATATTTTTACCGATATCGTGCACATCGCCCTTCACGGTGGCGATCACCATCTTGCCGTTGGTTTTGCCCTGCTCTTTGCTGGCTTCGATAAACGGTTCGAGATACGCCACCGCCTGCTTCATGACGCGCGCCGATTTCACCACCTGCGGCAGGAACATTTTGCCCTCGCCAAACAGGTCGCCGACCACGTTCATGCCGTCCATCAGCGGGCCTTCAATCACCTGAATGGGGCGCTCGGCCTGCTGGCGGGCTTCTTCGGTGTCCTGTTCGATAAACTCGGTAATGCCTTTGACCAGCGAGTATTCCAGACGTTTATTCACGTCCCACGAGCGCCACTCCGCCTGCTGAGCGTTAGCGGTATCGTCGGTTTTGCTGCCGCGATATTTCTCGGCAAGTTCCAGTAAACGCTCGGTGCCATCGTCGCGACGGTTAAGGATCACATCTTCCACCGCGTCGCGCAGTTCGGCGGGCAGGTCGTCGTAAATCGCCAGTTGCCCGGCGTTGACGATCCCCATATCCATACCGTTACGAATGGCGTAGTAGAGGAACACCGCGTGAATAGCTTCGCGCACCGGATCGTTACCACGGAACGAGAACGAGACGTTAGAGACGCCGCCGGAGATCAGCGCATGGGGCAGCTCGCGTTTGATGTCTTCACACGCGCCGATAAAGTCCTGCGCGTAGTTGTTGTGTTCTTCAATGCCAGTTGCGACCGCGAAGATGTTCGGATCAAAGATGATGTCTTCCGCCGGGAAGCCGACTTCCTCGGTGAGTATTTTGTACGCCCGACGGCAAATTTCGATTTTCCGTGCACGGGTATCGGCCTGGCCCTGTTCGTCAAAGGCCATTACCACCACCGCTGCACCGTAACGACGCAACAGTTTCGCATGATGGATAAAGGCGTCGACGCCCTCTTTCATCGAGATAGAGTTAACAATGCCTTTGCCCTGAATACACTTCAGACCTTTTTCAATGACGTCCCATTTTGAGGAGTCGATCATAATCGGCACACGGGCGATATCCGGTTCACCGGCAATCAGGCTGAGGAAACGCACCATCGCCGCTTCGGCGTCGAGCATCCCTTCATCCATGTTGATATCGATAATCTGCGCGCCGTTTTCCACCTGCTGGCGCGCCACATCCAGCGCCTCGCTGTATTTCTCTTCTTTAATCAGGCGTTTGAATTTGGCAGAACCGGTGACGTTAGTCCGCTCACCGACGTTAACAAACAGGCTGTCATCGCCAATGTTCAGCGGCTCCAGACCGGACAAACGGCAGGCTACGGGGATCTCCGGCAGTTTGCGCGGCGCTAATCCTTCTACTGCGCGACTCATCGCCGCAATATGCCGTGGCGTGGTACCGCAGCAACCGCCGACGATATTGAGGAACCCCGCTTCCGCCCATTCACGTATCTGTTTTGCCATCGTGTCGGCATCGAGATCGTATTCACCAAAAGCGTTGGGCAGCCCGGCGTTCGGGTGGGCGGTGACGTAGCATTCTGCAATCCGAGACAGCTCCTGCACGTACTGGCGCAGTTCATCGGGTCCCAGCGCACAGTTCAGGCCAAAGGTCAGCGCTTCGGCGTGGCGCAATGAGTTGTAAAATGCTTCGGTGGTCTGCCCGGAGAGTGTGCGCCCGGAGGCGTCGGTGATGGTGCCGGAGATCATAATCGGCAGTTCAACGCCCAGCGCTTCGAACTCCGTTTTCACCGCAAAAATCGCCGCTTTGGCGTTGAGAGTGTCGAAGACGGTTTCAATCAGAATCAGATCCGCACCACCTTCGACTAATGCTTTGGTGGATTCGCGATAAGCCGCCACCAGCTGGTCAAAAGTGATGTTGCGGAATGCTGGATCGTTTACGTCCGGAGATATAGACGCCGTGCGGTTGGTTGGGCCGAGAACGCCTGCCACGTAGCGTGGTTTCTCCGGCGTGCGCGCGGTCCACTCATCAGCACAGGCACGCGCTAGTTTCGCCGCCGCAAAGTTAATTTCTGCCGACAGGGATTCCATCTGGTAATCCGCCATCGCAATAGTCGTGGAGTTGAAGGTGTTGGTTTCGATGATATCTGCGCCCGCTTCAAAGTAAGCGTTGTGGATGGCGGCGATCACTTCCGGTTTACTGAGCACCAGCAGGTCGTTGTTGCCTTTGAGATCGCACGGCCAGTCGGCAAAGCGTTCACCGCGAAAATCTGCCTCGTTCAGTCGATAACTCTGGATCATGGTGCCCATACCGCCGTCCAGCACCAGAATACGTTCATTTAACTGCGCACGCAGTTGTTCAACTTTGCTGCTCACACTCGCTCCCGACACGCTCAACCCAGACTGTAAAAAAATTCAACAGACCATACTGGCATAAACGCATCAGTGGTAAAAGCGACCACCACGCAACATGAGATTTGTTCAACATTAACTCATCGGATCAGTGTGGCAACTATTGCATTACACCGTAATAAAAATGAAAATGATTTCCACGATACAGAAAAAGGAGACTGTCATGGTCGCACCCATTCCCGCAAAACGCGGCAGAAAACCCGCCGTTGCCACCGCACCCGCGACTGGACAGGTTCAGTCTTTAACGCGTGGGCTGAAATTACTGGAGTGGATTGCCGAATCCAATGGCAGTGTGGCACTTACGGAACTGGCACAGCAAGCCGGATTGCCTAATTCCACGACTCACCGCCTGCTAACCACGATGCAACAGCAGGGTTTCGTCCGTCAGGTTGGCGAACTTGGACACTGGGCGATAGGCGCACATGCCTTTATGGTCGGCAGCAGCTTTCTCCAGAGCCGTAATTTGTTAGCCATTGTTCACCCTATCCTGCGCAATCTGATGGAAGAGTCTGGCGAAACGGTCAATATGGCGGTGCTGGATCAAAGCGATCACGAAGCGATTATTATCGACCAGGTGCAGTGTACGCATCTGATGCGTATGTCAGCCCCTATCGGCGGTAAGTTACCGATGCATGCCTCTGGTGCCGGTAAAGCTTTCTTAGCCCAACTGAGCGAAGAACAGGTGACGAAACTGCTGCATCGCAAAGGCTTACATGCCTATACCCACGCGACGCTGGTGTCTCCTGTGCATTTAAAAGAGGACCTCGCCCAGACGCGTAAACGTGGCTATTCATTTGACGATGAAGAACATGCGTTGGGGCTTCGTTGCCTCGCGGCGTGTATTTTCGATGAGCACCGCGAACCATTTGCCGCAATTTCGATTTCCGGGCCGATTTCACGTATTACCGACGACCGCGTAACCGAGTTTGGCGCGATGGTGATTAAAGCGGCGAAGGAAGTGACGCTGGCGTATGGCGGAATGCGATGACTTTTCGTCTCTGATTTATACGAATCGCACGCTAAACCGCTGCCTGCGCCGATACGCATAAACATCTTCCACGTGCCCTTCACGGATGCGTTTTTGTAGCGCGCGCCAGTAATCAGCGCGGAACAGGTCGGCGTGCATCTCCTCAAACAGTGGCCCAATGCGCGGGTCGGCACATAGCCAGTGGCGGAATTCTTCCGGGAAAACATCGCCCGGCGAAACGCTGTACCACGGCTCACTGGCAAGTTCGTCTTCCGGGTAGCGCGGCGGTGGGATGTCGCGGAAATTCACTTCCGTCATGTAGCAAATTTCATCGTAATCATAAAACACCACGCGCCCGTGACGGGTGACACCAAAGTTTTTAAATAGCATGTCGCCGGGGAAGATATTGGCGGCGGCAAGCTGGCGAATAGCGTTGCCGTACTCTTCAATAGCGTCGCGCAGCTGTTGGCCCTCAACCTGTTCCAGCCAGATATTGAGCGGCACCATCCGCCGTTCGATGTAGAGATGGCGAATCACAATCTGTTCGCCGAGATCGGTGATTTTTTCCGGCGCTTCCTGGAGCAGTAATTCCATTAATGCCGGGGAAATATGCCGCTTCTCCAGCACAAAGTTTTCAAACTCCTGGGTGTCCGCCATTCGACCTACACGATCGTGCTCTTTAACCAACTGATAGCAGGCGCGAACGTGAGCGGCAGACATCTCTTTCTGCGGCGCGAACTTGTCTTTAATCACTTTGAATACCCGATCAAAGCCCGGCAGCGTGAACACCAGCATCACCATTCCACGAATGCCCGGCGCTTCAATAAATTGCTCATTACAGCCTTGCAGATAAATCAGATATTCACGGTAACTTTCAGTTTTGGCGTGCTTCTGGCAGCCGATGGCCATATACAGTTCTGCGGTCGTTTTGCCCGGTAGAATTTCCCGTAACCACTCGACCAGTGCGGCAGGTAGCGGCGCGTAAACCATAAAATATGAACGCGCGAAGCCAAAGACGATGCTCACTTCGGCGGTCGTCGTCAGGCAGGTATCAATAAACAGCTCGCCGTCGTCCGCCTGGTGGATAGGCAGCAAAAAGGGCAACGTGCCGGAAGGCGTGATCAGTTTGCCCACCAGCCAGGCGGCTTTATTGCGGTAAAACAGTTCGTTCGCCACCTGTAAATGACTTTCCGCGAGGTTGTCTGTCCCCAGCGTTTCGGTCAGATGGCGAATGATGTAATGAATGTCACGGCTTTTATTCTGCCAGCGCAGACGCAGCGGCAGGTCGCTGAGGACACGCATTAACAGCGCTTCCCAGCCGTGATCGGGATAAAAGTCTTTTGCCAGCGGGCGCGGAATGGTACGAAAGCGACGCTCTGGCTGGGAGCTAAAGATAAAAAGCCGCTCGGGAGTCAGCGAGCGGTGGTCAAATAACCGACAGTACACAGAGTTAAAAAAGCTCTCCGCAATCTCGAAGCGCGGGTAATCCGGCAACAGCCGGGTGTAATGCTCTTTGACGCGCAGTAAAAATTCCGCGTCCGTGCTTTGGCCGTTAGTGATACAGCGCAGCTGTTCCACCACCAGACCAACATGATGATCATAAAGATGGATACGGTTTTTCATCGCCTGCTGGACAGCGTGCCAGTCGGCTTGCTCGAAACGCTGCTGCGCCCCGGAAGTCACTTCGAGGAATCGACCATACTGAGCGTCGAAACCTTGCAAAATGGTTTGTGCAATCAGTAATTCCAGGCCACGCGGCATTTGTTGTCCTCGTCGGGAGCAGAGAATTGCCGGATAAGACGCGCAAGCGTCGCATCAGATGCTCGTTGCCGGATGCGGCGTGAACGCCTTATCCGGCCTACGGTCAGCAACATTTGTAGGCATGATAAGACGCGCAAGCGTCGCATCAGGCGTTGATTGCTGGATGCGGCGTGAACGCCTTATCCGGCCTACGGTCAGCAACATTTGTAGGCATGATAAGACGCGTAAGCGTCGCATCAGGCGCTCATTGCCGGATGCGGCGTGAACGCCTTATCCGGCCTACAGTTAGCAACGTTTATCGGTTGTTAGAACTGCGATTCTTCGGTGGAGCCGGTCAGCGCGGTAACTGAAGACGTACCGCCCTGAATAATGGTCGTCACTTTATCGAAATAACCTGTACCCACTTCCTGCTGGTGAGAAACGAAGGTGTAGCCATCTTTCGCGGCAGCGAATTCCGGCTGCTGCACTTTTTCAACATAGTGCTTCATACCCTCGCCCTGGGCATAGGCGTTTGCCAGGTCGAACATGTTGAACCACATGCTGTGGATGCCTGCCAGGGTGATGAACTGGAACTTGTAACCCATATCCGACAGCTGCTGCTGGAAGCTGGCAATAGTTTTGTCGTCGAGGTTTTTCTGCCAGTTGAACGACGGCGAGCAGTTATAAGCCAGCAGTTTGCCCGGATATTTCGCGTGGATGGCTTCCGCAAAGCGACGCGCCAGTTCCAGATCCGGCGTGGAGGTTTCACACCATACCAGGTCAGCATACGGCGCATACGCCAGGCCGCGGCTGATCGCTTGTTCAATACCTGCATGAGTACGGAAGAAACCTTCGTTGGTGCGCTCGCCGGTAATAAATTCGCTATCATACGGGTCGCAATCGGAGGTGATCAGATCCGCCGCATCAGCATCGGTACGTGCAACCAGCAGGGTTGGAACGCCCGTCACGTCAGCTGCCAGACGCGCCGCGACCAGTTTCTGAATAGCTTCCTGAGTTGGCACCAAAACTTTGCCGCCCATGTGACCGCATTTCTTCACTGACGCCAGCTGATCTTCGAAGTGAACTGCCGCTGCACCGGCTTCAATCATCGCTTTCATCAGTTCAAAGGCATTCAGGACACCGCCAAAACCGGCTTCCGCATCAGCAACGATCGGCAGGAAGTAATCGACATAGCGCGGATCGCCCGGCTCAATGCCCGCGGACCACTGGATCTGATCCGCACGGCGGAAAGTATTGTTGATCCGCTCCACTACGGCAGGAACCGAGTTCGCCGGATAGAGCGACTGATCCGGATACATGCTGGCCGCCAGGTTAGCATCTGCCGCAACCTGCCAGCCAGACAGGTAGACCGCTTCAATGCCCGCTTTCGCCTGTTGCAGCGCCTGACCGCCAGTCAGTGCACCGAGGCTGTTGATGTAGCCTTTTTTCGACTCGCCATGCAGCAGACGCCACATTTTCGCCGCGCCCAGTTGCGCCAGCGTGCATTCAGGATTGACTGAACCGCGTAATTTCACCACATCTTCCGCGCTGTATGGGCGAGTAATGCCTTCCCAACGCGGTTGAGTCCACTCTTTCTGTAATTCTTCAATTTGTTGTGTACGGGTTTTCATGTGCAGATGCTCCATAGTTATGTGGTGGTTTACGCTAACAGGCGGTAGCCTGGCAGGGTCAGGAAATCAATTAACTCATCAGAAGTGGTGATCTGTTCCATCAGGCGTGCGGCATCGTCGAAACGCCCCTGGGAGAAACGCTCTTCGCCCAGTTCGCTGGCAATGACTTTCATCTCTTCGCCCAGCATCTGGCGGAACAAGGCTTTGGTCACCGGTTTGCCATTGCTCAACGTTTTTTGATGATGGATCCACTGCCAGATCGAGGTACGGGAAATTTCAGCCGTCGCCGCATCTTCCATCAGGCCATAAATCGGCACGCAGCCGTTGCCGGAGATCCATGCTTCGATGTACTGCACAGCCACGCGAATGTTGGCGCGCATACCTTCTTCGGTGCGTTCACCATCACAAGGTGCCAGCAGCTGATCGGCAGTAATCGGCGCGTCTTGTTCGCGCATTACGTCAAGCTGGTTTTTGCAGGAGCCGAAAATGTCGTTGAATACCGCCATTGCCGTGTCAGCAAGGCCAGGATGTGCGATCCACGTGCCATCGTGACCGTTATTGGCTTCCAGCGCTTTATCCGCTTTTACTTTGTTGAGCACCTGATTATTGCGCTCTTCATCTTTGCTCGGAATAAACGCCGCCATGCCGCCCATCGCAAAAGCACCGCGTTTATGGCAGGTTTTAATCAACAGGCGTGAGTAAGCATTCAGGAAGGGTTTATCCATCGTGACTGCCTGTCTGTCTGGCAGGACGCGATCGGGATAGTTTTTCAACGTTTTGATATAGCTGAAGATGTAATCCCAGCGACCGCAGTTCAGACCAACAATATGGTCACGCAGCGCGTGAAGGATTTCGTCCATCTGGAACACGGCAGGCAGCGTTTCAATCAGCAACGTCGCCTTGATAGTTCCGCGCGGCAGGTTAAAGCGATCTTCTGCATAGCAGAAAACCTCGCTCCACCAGGCCGCTTCCTGCCAGGACTGGGTTTTCGGCAGATAGAAATAGGGGCCGCTGCCTTTTGCCAACAGTGCCTGGTAGTTGTGAAAGAAATAGAGCGCAAAATCAAACAGGCTGCCAGGAATCGCTTCGCCGCGCCAGGTGACATGTTTTTCCGGCAAGTGCAGACCGCGTACCCGGCAAATCAACACCGCGGGATTTGGCTTGAGCTGATAGATTTTGCCTGCTTCGTTGGTGTAACTGATGGTGCCGTTAACCGCATCGCGCAGGTTAATTTGCCCATCGATCACTTTGTTCCAGTCTGGTGCCAGTGAATCTTCGAAATCGGCCATAAAGACTTTCACATTGGCGTTGAGTGCGTTGATCACCATCTTGCGCTCAACCGGGCCAGTTATCTCGACTCGACGATCTTGTAAGTCCGCAGGAATCCCGCGAATTTTCCAGTCTGCATCACGAATGGAAGCTATTTCCGAAATAAAATCAGGCAACGTTCCGTTATCGATATCTTGCTGCTGCTGAATACGCGCTGCCAGAAGTTTATTGCGTTGTGGCGTAAAATGCGTCACCAGCTCAGTCAGAAATTCTACCGCCTCGGCAGTGAGAACTTGCTTCTCCTGCTCGCCATACGGCCTTGTGAAAGCCAGTTCATCGGTTGTTGTTGCCTGTTCAGTCATCGTGCAGCTCCTCGTCATGGATCCGAAAACTTCCCCACTGTGAACGAAGGATCGTTGTGTGCTTTTCGTTCAGCACAACTAAGACTACTCATTTAAAATGCAAAATCAAAAACAATTTCCATTTTAAATAAAAATATATGATAACTTATTGATAACAATATGAATAAAATTTATTCACTTGCTGAGGTGTGTTTCGGAAATAAAAAAGGCACCCGAAGGTGCCTGAGGTAAAGTGCTGAATCGCTTAACGATCGACCGCCACAGAAGATTAATCCAGTGTAGGATTCATACGGCGTAGATCGTATGGCGTGATCTGGTAGACGTAATAGTTGAGCCAGTTGGTAAACAGCAAATTGCCATGACTGCGCCAGCTCGCTCGCGGTTTGTTTTGCGGATCGTTGTGCGGGAAATAATTATACGGTACATCCGGGTTTAGTCCGGCTTCCACATCGCGGAAATATTCCTGCGCCAGCGTTTGCGCATCATATTCGGGATGGCCCGTCACAAAGGCAATGCGCTTATCTTTACTGGCAAACAGATATGCATCCCCTTCTTCTGTCTCCGCCAGAATTTCCAGATCGGTATAATCACGAATCAACGCTGCCGGAAAGTCAGCATAGCGCGAATGTGGTGCCAGAAATGAATCATCAAAGCCACGCGTCAGAAGCGCATGAGGATGGAGAATATGATGCTCGTAAACGCCAGAGAGTTTGTCGGTGCGGGTTTGCTTAGGAATGCCGTAGAGGATATTGAGCGCGGCCTGTACAGCCCAGCAGACAAACAGCGTCGAGGTGACGTGATCTTTCGACCACTCCAGCACCTGTTTGATCTGTGGCCAGTAAGCGACGTCATTAAACTCCACCAAACCCAGCGGCGCACCCGTGACAATCAGACCGTCAAAGTTCTGTTCCTGAATATCTTCAAAGTTACAGTAGAAGTTGTTCAGATGCTCTGCGGGCGTGTTGCGCGATTCACGGGAATCGATGCGCAACAGCTGAATATCGACCTGCAAAGGTGAGTTTGAAAGCAGGCGTAAGAACTGATTTTCAGTTTCGATCTTCTTCGGCATCAGGTTAAGGATAAGCACCTTTAGCGGACGAATTTCCTGACCAGACGCGCGAGAAGTTGTCATCACAAAAACGTTTTCTTCACGCAAGAAATTGACGGCGGGTAGCTCGTCCGGCACACGAATCGGCATAACCTGATTACCTCACTACATACGCTTATACGTTTAGACATCCAGGTAGCTGAAGATAACCAGAAAATTTACCAATGTCGAGCTTGCATGTTGAAGGTGAGAAAGTTTCAAGGAAAAGGCTACGTTAGAATATAAGAATGACTAAAAGGAGAGAAAATGGTTATTAGTATTCGCCGCTCACGGCATGAGGAAGGGGAGGAACTCGTTGCGATTTGGTGTCGTTCTGTCGATGCCACCCACGATTTTTTATCAGCAGAGTATAGGGCCGAATTGGAAGAGCTGGTGCGTTCCTTTCTGCCGGAAGCACCGTTGTGGGTCGCGGTTAATGAGCGGGATCAGCCGGTTGGGTTTATGTTATTAAGTGGGCAGCATATGGATGCGCTGTTTATCGATCCTGATGTGCGCGGCTGCGGCGTGGGTCGGATGCTGGTGGAGCATGCGCTCTCGATGGCACCGGAACTGACAACCAACGTTAATGAGCAAAATGAGCAGGCGGTTGGGTTCTATAAGAAGATGGGCTTTAAGGTTACAGGGCGCTCTGAGGTGGACGATTTGGGGAAACCGTATCCGTTGCTGAATCTGGCGTATGTGGGGGAATAATGCGCTGTTGCCCCCTACCGTAACCCTGCGTAGGACGAATAAGACGCACCAGCGCCGCATCCGGCTTTTTTTTCTGCATCAACGCAAAAAGGCCATCCTGACGGATGGCCTTTCGCTTTATTTGATGCCTGGCAGTTCCCTACTCTCGCATGGGGAGACCCCACACTACCATCGGCGCTACGGCGTTTCACTTCTGAGTTCGGCATGGGGTCAGGTGGGACCACCGCGCTAGTGCCGCCAGGCAAATTCCTGTGCTCTGTCCTGTGTCTTTTGGGCTGATACTGCGTCGGCTGCATTCACGAAAGTCAGTCACATACTTCAGTATGCTCCCTCCTTCGCTTCATTTGCCGCCTTGTCTCAGCGCAAAATCCTTCGGACTCTGAATCTAAGCTGAAAATCTCTCAATCCGCCAAAACAT